>BAXO01000026.1 GCA_001310555.1 Bacillus sp. JCM 19058 | reverse complement strand
AAGCAAAAATAAGTAGGGAAACTTTTCAAATATTATCTTTTACTAAAAAGTTTTTAACATATAATAAAGTAAAATTATACAATAGTAATACCGCACCTAATCCGGACTAAATGCATTATCAATTACAACTACGTTTAAAATCTGTAACTGAACATTGTTGTTCCAACGATACGGTGCGATTCGCTTATGAAAAATTTCAAATCCGCTTCAGAGCGCTCTTATTCATCTTCAAATATACAGCTTTTTTTGGTTATAAATAACCAACGTACTTTTGCTTAAACAAACGTGACTATATGTTTCATTTTACCTTCTCCAATTAATTATTCATAAAAGTCCTTCACATAACTTTATCCATTCCACTTTCACATACACGATTTCTATGGATCAAAAATACTAAATTAATGCTGATAAGGAGATGAAGTTAGTCTGTTTGGGTGCATTACCCTTTTGTTGAAGATATCAATTATTTATATTGATAACTCCAAACTGTAATTTGCATTTATTACATTAAAAATTTATTTTTTTAAAATTTTTCATATCATATTCTAAGCACTAACACTTCCTGAAATCCCTTTTAAATCAATGATATTGTTCTTTACTTGATTACAGTGAGAGTAGAGTGAAATAGTAGCAATGATCCAAATAATTTTGCATTATGAAGGATTATTTAAACTTTTTATGACTGGATCACTTTGATATTTTATCTGAATATATTGGTCATTACTATAATCTTCAATTTGTTTACACTGATTTCAGAATCGATAAATCATCCATTATTTTTAAATAGAAAAACAGCGATAATAAATTTTCTTATCTTATTGTCGCCATTAAAATTAATATCACCTATATTGATCTTTATAATTTATCCCTTGTGTTCCCACACCCCAGATCAATTACCACTGAAACGGTAATGTGGTTTTTCAGTACTTTATTTCTAGTTTTTTCACCTTCCCCTACAAACACGAAATGCTTGTAAAAGTGTTTAAAACTAAGGATTTCTATATAGTTCTCTTTGTAGCAACGATACACACTCCACGTGTCCTGTCCATGGAAACATGTCCACTGGCTGTACTTCCTTTGTTTCGTAGCCGCCATCCTCGAGCATTCGCAAATCACGGGCGAGGGTGGCGGGATTACAGGAAACGTAGACGACTCGTTCGGGCTTCATCGCTAAAATCGTTTCGAGCAGCTTTTCCTCACAGCTTTCGGGGCGGATCAACGACAATGACGTCAGGGCGTATACCTTGCGCGTACCACCACGCATCACCTTTTCCGCTTCGCCTACAGCAAATGTAACATTATCGAAATGGTTCAGTCTGGCATTGCTTTTAGCGTCCGGAATCGCTTCTGGAACGACTTCAACTCCGTACACCTGCTTTGCTTTTTGAGCGAGAAAAAGCGAAATGGTGCCAATGCCGCAATAGGCGTCGATGACGGTCTCATGGCCTTTCAGCGCTGCGTATTCCAAGGTCTTATCGTATAAAACCTTTGTTTGCTTCGGATTGACCTGGTAAAAAGAGCGTGCTGAAATCGCAAATTTTATCGAGCCGATGGAATCATAAATGTATTCTTCTCCCCAAAGGACGACTGTCTTACTACCAAAAATGACATTCGTTTTCTTTGAATTGATGTTTTGGACGATTGATTTAACACTTGGAATCTCTTTTTGAATGGCGGCAATGAGCTTTTTCTTATTTGGGAGCTCCTCGCCCCTTGTAACGAGGACGATCATAAGCTCACCCGTCGCTTCCCCGTAACGGGCAACGATATGCCTGAGCGTACCGCGATGCGAGTCCTCGTTATACCACGAATACCAAAGCGTTGGGCAATGGCTTTGACAGTTCGGATGACTCGATCGTTTTGCTCATGCTGGATGGCGCAAGCCTCCATGTCAATAATGCGATGGCTCCGCTCTTGATAGAAGCCAGCAATAAGCCCTCCCTCCCTTTCCCCTACCGGACCTGAGCTTTATTACGATAACGCCATGCTCGTCCATTCCTAGCGTTGGATGAACCGATACATCCTTCAATTGACCGAGCCGCTCAAGAGCATCTTTTACTTGCTTTTGCTTGTAGCGCAGCTGTGCCTTATAGCTCATATGCTGAAGCTGACAGCCTCCACACTGATGAAATATCGGGCAAGGAGGGTTTACGCGCTCTGGGCTTTCTTCAAGAATTTCAATGACCCGGGCAAAGCCGTAGCCTTTTTTTTACTTTGACGACCTTTGCCATCACTCGTTCACCCGGCAGAGCTTCGGAACAAATAGGGCGTAACCATCGATTTTTGCTACGCCGGATCCGTCGTGGGTCAAATCTTCAATTGTTACTTCTACTACTGCATTTTTTTTGTACGGGTGCCTCTTTTTTACTCATTTTAAAGCCGTCCTTTTCTTCATGCTATATGTGATTGTAGCATAATGGACCGGTGGCTGGAAACGTCCCATTAAGGTGGGCTCTTTGCACAAGCTTTCTTATTGAATCCGTTTGACAAGGAAGTATGCAAATTGCGAGAGCACTTATACCGTTGATAACATTTTGGCAGGAAAAGAACTCGAGCATAGACTTGATTCTAGTGCCTTTGATCAAAAAGAACAATCCAAAAGAACACCGCTGCCTTTGTTGCTTTACAATGGAGCAATCTAAAAGTACGCTGCTACCTTTAAAGCTTTGCAAAAACGTTTCCCCTCGGAATATGTAAGGAGATGAAGCCATTACGGTGACGAGTTGGCTGCCGATTGCTGATTCTTTTCGATCGCGCGTATTCCCATTATGACGACAATTAATTCCTCGCTCGAAAGCACGGTGGAACGATTGGTTAGCTGATAAGCGGGAGCGGAAAAGAATTGATTGATGCGCTGAAAGGTCGCGACTTCCTTCTCCTCTTGGTCGACGATTGTATAATTTCGGGAAAATGCAGGGGAAGAGATCTTGTAAGACCCTCTATCCGCTGTTGTGTACGTATATTTTTTTTGAGAAGGAAAACCAGCTTCCTTTCAGTATCCCTAGCTGATTGCCCTCGTAATCCTCGACCCGCCATTTACTTGAAAAAGTACGAAAGTACCCAATCATCATCTCTATCCCTTGTTCGTCTCGGAGAGCTACTCGTGAGGAAAAAGCGCTTTTTAAATCAAGCGACCCAATCTCCTTGTTATCACTGTCCTTAATACTTGTTATCCCTGCGGAAAAGAAATTATCAGAAAAATAAACGTTATGCTCCATTTGCTATCACCTCTTCTGATTAGCTAATTATTAATACAATCTACAAAACAAATGGTTCCCCTGTAATTGACCAATCGGTAAACACAACCGTATAAAAATGAACAAAAGCGTTTTAGATCGTCCGCTTTAGCAGCGGACAAACTGGACGATGATGGCGGAGATAAAGGAAGGAAGTGATGTTGACTTATCCTGCAGTGACTAAGGAAGTTTACTCATTGCTAGGTGTCTGGAGATGGACGGGGCATATGCTTGATTAAGAAATCATTCACGTCTAATGTTTATCTTTCTTCTCTCCTAACAGAGTAGAGGGAAAAGCTAGTCGCTTTTCGCCCCTCTCACACCACCAGTACATACGGTTCCGTATACGGCGGTTCAATTTATATTACACCCCACAGTGGACTTTCACCACCTAGATAGTTGCCATGCCTGGCACACACAAAAAACACCCGAATGGGGTGTTATTCCTTCCTTTTTCTTTCCTTTGGAGTCAACATTTCAAAATGTTGATACATATTAACAAATTCAGCAGGCAAGCCGCCGCCGCGCTCACCATCCAAGTTTAGCTGCATATTACTTTTAGGATAAACCTTAATTCGGTTCGCTTGAACATACATCACCTTTGGATGTTGAAGGTGCTCTCCTCTTAACGCAAGTCCGGCCAATTGGATGACTTCAGGGAACGACACTTTTTTTCACGATAATAAAGTCAAACATTCCATCCTGTAAAGACGCTTCTGGAGCAAGCTTTTCAAAGCCACCAACAGAATTCGTATTTGAAACGAGAAAAAGCATAATTTCCCCTTCAAATAGCTTCCCATCGTACTCAATCCTTACTTCGGCTGGTGCGATTTGCGGAAGCTTTTCCAAGCCTTTTATATAGTAGGCGAGCTGTCCCATCATCGTCTTCAATTTAATCGGGACCTCGTAGGTTAATTCAGTTAGCGTACCGCCAGCAGCAATATTAATAAAAAAACTTGTCATTTACACGTCCAATATCAATCGGCTCCACATGATCGCCACAAAGAACATCGCAGGCTTTTTCGATATCTTTCGGAATGGAGAGAGCTCGAGCAAAATCATTTGTTGTTCCCGCTGGAATTAGACCCAGCCTTGGACGCTTTTGTAAAGGTGCAAGACCGTTTACAACCTCAAAAATCGTCCCGTCTCCGCCAGCAGCAATTACTAAATCAAAGCCCTTCTCTCCCGCATCCTTGGCAGCCCACTTCGCACTGCCTTCTCCAGTTGTCGCGTGAGTGGAAGCCTCGTAGCCTTCTTCTTCAAGTCTTTCAAGAATATAGGCTAAATTTTTCCGGATTTGCTCTCGCCCGGACGTTGGATTGTATATGAGTCGTGCTTTTTTCATGTCTATCCTCCTAGCGATAATCCCCTTGACCCTCCCTTAAGAGTTAGCGTTCATTATGGCCTTTCTCTATTCGTCGTTCATTGAGTCCATTAGGGTATTCTTATTCCTCCCTACAGCGAGTAGGAGGATAAAAAATGTACCGATATTCCTTATTTCTCTATTGTACCTTAAAGAACGGGTTACAACAATTTTTTTCAGGAGCAGTCGCAACTTTAGGTGTGATACGTCTTGCCGGAAATGATCAATAGGACAAAAAAAGGGACTCGAACGAATGCCCATGTTAGCTTTTAAAAACAAAGCGTTTAGCCCGAGGAGACACGAAAATCCCCGTAACAGACTGGAAGCGACTTTACCAAAAAAGCTATGTCACCAGTATTTTCATTGGGACCGATACAATCAAAGAAAACCTCCTCGTTCCCTTTTTGCTAAGGGACGAGAAGGTTCATTTTGGACATCAGCGATATTGAATTCCTATCGTTCATTGGAAAGCATTTACGGCATATTATAAATAGCAACGTCATCTGTTGCCGTGACATATACGGCATACGTTCCTTCTCCAGTTGTTTTCGTTTCCAAACGTTCCTCTCCGTTATCTCTCGTAATGATTTTTGAGGCTGCTAACGTATAATCGCTTTCTTCTTCTACATAGGCTTCGACATAACCGGCCAGGACCGTCCAATTAGCTGCTAGATCACGGGGATACAAAGTAACAGTTCCATAATTTTTCGCCCGAACCTCTAGATTAACGTCCTTTGGAATAATAAACGTTGGATTCATTCGCATTTGATAGCTGTACCAGCCATTTTTTTTCGGTAATGCTTTAAACGTTAGGTAGAGTACATTTCCATCCACATAAGAGAATAAATAATCCTCAGGTTTTTCTAACCGTATTTCTTCACTGTCGGATTGATATGTACCAAAGACTTGTACACCTTCCTGCTCACTCGTCTCGATGGTTAGCGGGCCTTCCTCCACTTGAATCACGACCCGATCAATTTGACTAGTGCTTTCTTCATGATACACGGGCAAATCAAAGGAATAATTCGTAGAACGAAGGCCGTCCCGTAGCTCTTTATCGATGCCTGAAAAAGAAAGAAACATAAAGCTTAACGCGATCGTTCCAAGAACCCCGACAAAAAAACACACTGAGGAAATCATACTTGATCCGCCCTTCTTCCTTTTTGTTTAACGCAAAGTAAATAAGCATTTCCACGCCAAGTACGATCAAAATTACCGGCCACCAGGACAACAACAATTGGTAGGCGCTTATTTGTTCGACCATCGTGGAATAGAATATAATTCCGCCAAGCAAAATCAATGACAGTCCCATCGAAATCGTACCGACTCGCCATGTTCTCATAGTTGAGTCTCTCCTTTCTTTTTTTGAGCCCATAAGCAGTTTAATACCGCCTCCTATTAATAACAGACAAACGAGGGCATTTTGAAAATATTTGTAGTAAATATGATACAAATCAATATTCCAATAGGCTGAATGACAGCAGCGAGATCACTCAATAACACACGATCAAATAAATAATAAACCCCGACAAGGATGAGCCGATTCCGATCCATTTTTGATAATCGGAAAAAGCGGCAACGACAGGCTTATCCTCCAGCAACTCACCTTCATGGTGTGACGCTTTTTGTAAGGCGTCAAAAAAAACTAAAAAAAACCAGAGGAGCGGAATTAAAAACAAAAAGGGTGACAGACGTAAAAAGTCAATAAGAAAAATCGTAAGCAGAAAGGCCGCCATCAGTTGAATCCCCCGACGTTGCAAGCCTAAATACAAATGGCCTGCGCCAGGAAAAATAGCTAACAGCATCGCAATCGCTTTGCTTTTACGACCAGCTTTGCTATTTTCTTCAAACTCTTCTATTATCGTTCGATCAACAAGAGTTTCGCCGGACCTTTTCCGGTTCAATTGCTGGACAACGTCAAATAAATTGAAGATCCAAATAATCGGAAGCAGTCCTAAGAAAACAATAAAACCGCCTTCTCCTGTTAAAATTGATACAAAGACAACCATTGTTAGCAGTCCGAAAAAAAACAGTCATAAAAGTCAAGCCTCGATTCATAAGGCCGAGCTGCATATGACCAAGGCCAGGAATTACCGACATCAAGGTAATAAATAATCGCTCCCCCTCCTCCTTATTCGGAGACACTTCGTCATCCGGCGTACGGCTTTGGTAGCGATTGATAAAAATAATTGAATCGACGAAGTGTATAAGCCATAACAAACCTGCCCCTATCAATAATACGGCAAGCAAAAACGCTTCGCCATATAGTAAACATCCAGCACTACCAACCAGGAGTCCACCAAATCCAAGACCATAAATAAACGCCCGGACAATACGATTCAAATACAGGAAACCCGCACCTGGAATAAAGGACAGAAAAAAAAGCGAGCAATAGATTTTTTTTATACATCATTGGTGTCCCCCTTCGGAAGTCATTAGTCGGTTAATCATTGCCATTATCTTATCCATTAACTGTTCGGTCATCGGTATCTGCTCCCCTTGTATCTCTTGTTGCGCTGCGATTTTCGCTCCATCTGAAATTTCCTCAAAAACGCCCGAAAACGTTAATACTAATGTTAAGGCGGCGGCTACGCTGTAGTGAAGTAACAACCGTTTCCGCGGCTGCAGTCGCCCCGACAAGGCTTGCCGTTCTGGCTTGTTCTCTCCTTCCCTCGATTTGACTTTCGCGAGAACGGTATCAGTAAATGTTTCCGATAAACTGATCTCTTGTTCGCACCGGGTAACTTCTTCGATATAGTAGGCTAAGCATTGATCGCACTTGCCCAAATGCTCCTCCATCTCTTTTCGGGTTTCTTCTTTGAGCTGATCAGTCACATAATTCAGCCACTGTTCTTTTGGATAATGGCTCATCGGAACTCCTCCTCCTTCCATCTCTCCTTCAACCATTTTCTCGCACGATAAAGCTTTGTTTCGATCGTTTTTACTTGAACCTTTTGTTCGCGTGCGATCTCCTGATAGCTTTTCTCTTTTATGTAGTAGGCCATCAACACATCCCGGTAATTCGCTGGAACCTGTTCCATTTTTTTCATAGATCAGCTTCTTTGTTTCATTACGAAGCATTTGTTCCTCGACCTCATTGGTGCCTTGCTCTATCCAAGCTTCAAGCTCTTTTTCCGCCCGCCTTGACCGCTTCCGCTTTTCATCGATAGCCAAATTGACGGCAATGCGAGTAATCCACGTCTTAAATCCTTTTTCCTGGTAGGTGGGGAGAGCATAATAGACACGAACAAATACATCCTGAGCCAGCTCTTCAGCATCTTTGGAATCGCGAATAATAGGAATAATAGCACGAATAATATCAGCCTGATACGTTTCCACAAGTATTCTGAAAGCCTGCTCATTTCCCTGCCGCGCTTTCTTTACTAACTGTTCAACCTCAATACTGCTCTCCCCCTTTCTCTCTGTCTAATCATTAGACGAATGATTTTAGATAAACCCTACACCTTTTTTTCAAAAAAAATAAAAGATAAGAAAAAAGTCGCAGTCTAGCATGCGATTATGATTCCATCCTCATGTAAAGATTAATCAGTTCACCGGCGCGAATTTGCAAATTTTGAGTTCACTCGTATAGTGGGCCAGTGCTTGACCCTCGCACGAGGGGCCGGCAAAGGGCAGAAACCCTTGTTGTGTAGCCAGCTCAACTACTTCAGGCTAGTTAGCAACAGTAATTTGACGGGCGATCAGGAGAATTCGCCGAGAGAGCACCGGGGATCCGTCACTTAAGCGCGGGGATCCGTCGGGAGAGCAGTTGATTCGACGCTTGAGCAGAATCATTCGACGGGAGAGTGCGCGGATTCGACAGGAGAGCAGGATCATTCGACGGGAGAGCAAATCGTTCCGTCGCTTGACCCAGTTCCGACGAAGGTGCAGAGACTTTCTACAGGAAAACTGGCGATTCTGACGGAGGAGCGCGGGGATCCGGCGGGAGAGCAAATCGTTCCGACGGTTGCGCTCAAATTTGATGAGATTAACTGGCACAGGAGTAAGAATTCGTTAAGTGAGCTGGTTATTCAGGTGTGGTCATCTGAATAACTAGCTCACCTCATAACGGTTCTATTCGTTTTTTCACGTAGACATCGGGCTTTTGACATTCGGGCTTTGGGGAGATAAAAAAAAGTATGAGATCGTTACTCTCATACTCAGGCTCGCTAGCTATTTAACGGTTTTTGTTCCACAGCTTCATTGGATTTGTTTGTCCTTCTTTCAGTGTCATTTGCTTTAGATGCAGAGTACGTTTGACTTTCGGCTTTTGCAGGTCCTCGTAAATCGTTTTCGATTTCCCTAAGCCCACTTCAACCGCATCCTCGAGCGAGGCGCAGTAAAATACCTCTTCGATTCCGGCAAAGTACATGGCTGATAAGCACATGGGACAAGGCTCCCCGCTTGCATACATTGTAAAGCCTGATAAGTCATGTGTTTGAAATTGCTTTTGCGCACGACGGATTGCCAGTAGCTCGGCATGACCGCTCACATCGTGTGTTTTATGTAGCTCATTTACACCTTCGGCAACCGCTTCGTCATTTTTCACAAGGACAGCACCGAACGGCTGTCCTCCTTCGCGAACATTTTCTACTGCTAGTGCTACAGCTCGTTCCATAAATTGATTCATTTCAACTCCTCCGATTCTTCGTAAGCTGATTGTATTTAGTATCCCGAACTTTGAGCAAAAGTTTCGCCTAATAACAAACTTTTAAGATGGTTTTGTTGAATATCCTTTCAGAAAGGAGGTAGGGATGATGAAAAAAAAGGGATGCCTATCCTGCTGCAAACAACTTATAAAAATTTAGCGATGCTGCCCGTTATCTGAAAAATTTCGTTGTGCATCAAGACTTTTTCGTCTATCTTTATATTTTTGCATTAACATTCATTATATCATTTTATTGATTGGACGGGCTCAAGTTCAATGAGAAGAATTTTTTTCCTCTTCGCTATAAAAATTCGGCGAGCCATTTCTAAGTACGGCTTTGTGATAGAATGCATTGATATCACTACTTTTAAATGCAACCCCTTGAGGAAACGGCCCGTACAGTTACGAAAAAAATATCACTTTTATTCACGCTTTACAAGAAACCATTTTCAGCTGCATAATTCCCCCAGTGCGGCCTGCTTCCATCTCGGTCAGTAAATTTATATTCATCGGAAAGCGTCCATGTGCTCAGTGCCTGGCCTGTTTTTTTGTGCGACTTCTGGATCAGCGGCGAGTGCAGCAACCGCTCGGCCTATATACGTTGGTGTTTCGGACTTGAGAAAATGCGGATCGCTTTTACCGGCTTCTCTCCAATTGTCCTCTGTCACGCCGAAATGATCGAGCATCGCTTCCGAACGTAAAAAAACCGGGAGTTAAAGCGACTACAGTTATATCGTGTGGCTGCATATCTCCCGCCATTGCTTGAGCGAGATGGATCACCGATGTCTTTGCTAAACTGTAGTATAGGTTGCCTCGATAGCGGTAGTCCACGCCATCGGTAATCTCTATAATTAATCCTTGTTTGTTCGCGATCATCAGCGGTGCACCATAGTAGCTCGTGATCATGTGAGAGTGCACTGCTCGGCGCTGCATGAGCAGCCCGTTTTCCAGTGAATGCTCCCAAAACGGGGTATTCCATTCCGTTAACGGGTCACCGCCCCAGATGTCATTCACCAAAATATCCAAACGGCCCTTTTGTTCCTTCTTAATCTGTTCAAATAACGCTTTTACCTCTTCTTCCTTTGTATGATCGACACGAACTGGAATTCCCTTTCCACCACGTTCTGTTACCATTTCGGCTGTTTCCTCGATCGTTTCCTTTCGGTTCATGTTTGATAAATTCCCTCTGACACTGCGTCCTGTGCAATATACTGTTGCTCCTGCTTCTCCGAGCATCGTCGAAATCCCTCTCCCTGCTCCTCGTGTAGCTCCAGCAACAACTGCGATCTTTCCTTGCAAAGGTTTCATCCTACCATACTCCCTTTCTCCATTAAATTCTTATTCAGATCATATGTTATCAAGGATATATGTCATCTTTTGTCATGTTATAGGAATATGTTTTACCCTATTTATTTAGAAACTGCAGCGAGGCGGAATGCACTAGTCGAAGCAAGGTGAAAAAAATCGTCAGAGAAGGGAGATATAGAAAAAGCCTGTAGTAAATATTCTTTGAAAGTATCGCGTATTTGTATACATTTTATTCATGAATAAACTTAACTAGTTTTTGACTTATATGCGTAAAGAAATTTACCACAGACTGAGTGAATAAGGGTCTACTAGTTCAAGGCTGAATTCAAATGTGAGTTCCATTAAAGAGTTGATAAACTATCGCTTGCCTGCTTTTTTAAAATAAGCATCCAGTTGAGTTGCCGGCTCCATGACCGAATGGCCATGACAGACCTCCAAGCGCTTCGGCTGTAATTCTGCAACGATCTTGCTGCTCATCAAGGTTTCCTCCATATTTGGGGTAAACATCGGCTTGCGGAGCTTCCCGCCTTTTGAATTAAACAGGTCGCCAGCAAGCAGCACGCGATCTTCTTCATGATAATAGACTACATGCCCTGGGGAATGTCCCGGCGTTAGATAAGGCTGTAATCCTGCCACTGGCTGGATGTGCCCTTCCCCCGTTTCAGTAAGAGGCTGCGTTAACCCTTGGTCTACATACTCAGCAGCTTTTTTTTCGTGATGGATAAGCGAGTTTTCCTTCCATATAAGGGATCTCGAGACGGTGTGCAAAGACAGGAACAGGGTACATGCTCACAATTTTCCGAACCCCGCCTACATGATCAGAATGTCCATGGGTTAGCACGATTCGTTGAAGTGGACCAGCTCGCAGGTTCTTTATAAATTTTATAATATTAGCTGCCATGAAAGGCATTCCCGTATCGACCAAAGTTACACCACCTTCGTCCACCACGAGCCAGACATGGATGGGAATCAGTACTCTCGTTTTCAAGCTCCAAATATGCTTTGAAATTTGTTTTGCCTTCATGGCATTCTATCTCCTTCCTCTATCTTGCAGAGCATTCCGCAAAGAATTACTTCCATAGCCTCGTCAAAAGTTTCGCTCATTCTCCTCAATAGTGAATCCAGCGTCTCATTGGAATGCGCGTACGTCCCAACGATACCGTGTAAATGAAAGAAAAATATTCGACTGTAGATTAGCAGCCTTTCATCATCCTCGGAAAGCGGTAGACATGCCATTAGAGCACGACTCAAAATTCCGAACAGTTCATTCCTTATTTTATTAATCTCAAGCTCTGGCTCTTTCTCATCTACTCTTCCTGCCTTCACACCAAAGAAAATCGCGTACATGCTTCGATTGCTTAAACAAAAACGAATGACTTCCTGACTGATCGTCTTAAGTTTGCCATCTGGAGACAAGGACGGATGATGAAGAGCATGCTCTAATTTCTTTTTCAAATCAAGTAGAGGAGGAATAGAGAGTTCGTAAAGTAATGCATCCTTATCCTTAAAATAAATATAAATCGTCGTATGGGAACATTTGGCTTCTTTGGCGATTTCCCGCATCGATACACCGTTGTATCCCTTCTCAGCAAACAATCTGTTTGCTGCCGCTAAAATGCTCTGCTTTGTTTTTTCCGAGTTCAATTCCTGCCTAGTTGCCATTTAATAACCTCCTATCCAATGTAGTAACCAGTGGTTATTAACCGATGTTCATATTATAACCAGTGGTTATACAAAATGTCAACAGTCTGTTCTGATCCGCATATTCAGGTGGAGTTTATGCTTTTTAGATGGAGGCATAAACCGGCTGGCTACGAGATCTATAACCTTTTTCATCATGAACAACGCTTTTTACTAAACTCTGTAACATTTAGACTTTTTACATCGTTAGATAAAAAAAGCCCTCTTATGCAAAAAGATTAAAAAGGGGAGCAATTCCTTTGGAAATATAACAGCATTCATTTGGTGGAGGTCACCATTGTGCTCTGAAAAATTGAAGTGAAAAAGAAAATGGCTCATGTTCCTATTCCGCATCATTCAGTAATCGTTCAAGGTTTCTATACTAGCCCAACAAGTCTAACAAGTTTTGACAGAGGAGAAGTCGATAGAAAATGGTAACTCCACAAAAAGGAGGGTAATATATGAAAGTATTTAAAATATCAGTTGTTGTTGCAATTATACTTTTATTAGCTGCGTGCGGTAATAATGAAACTCCAAATGAACAACCAAAGGGCTGAATAGTGACAATGATGCGATAGAAACAGTTGTTCTGCATGGCAATTATCTTGCCTTTGATGAAGAAGTAGACTTGTATGAAGATGCTGACTTAATAGTTATTGGTAATGCTAGTGATAGCTTTATAGAAAGAGAACACGTAGCAACGTATACACCGGCAGAAGAGGAGCTACCAGAAACTCTTGAAGACTTCTATACAAGAACGACAATCAATATTGAAAAAGTCCTTAAATTTCCTGAAGGAGCTAATATTCAGGATAATAGTGAAATCGACATTATAGAACCTGTCGCAATAATTGAGGAAGATAATGTTGATAAGAAACTTGCTATGGAAAATTACGCAGAGCTCGAAAAAGATCATGACTATATCATTTATCTAAAAGCCAACACTTTCGGAGAATATAGCGTGATTAATATGAACAATGGAAAATTCAACCTTGAATCCGAAGAGCAAATAGAAAACCTGATGGAACAACATCATGACAATGACAAAGAAAAACATGAAGAGTTGAAAAAGCAAGTTTTAGAACGTTTCAAAGAGGAAATTGATAATTACGATTCTTAATTTCATAAAGGTTTTTGAATACCACTCGACTCCCGATAGGAAACATAACGGAAGCCAAAAATACGGTGAGCTGTATTAGTAAACAGTCACCGTATTTTTCTTTAAGGTCTTTTCACTAGCTTACAGCTATCTTTTCTTGATTTCTTCCAGTATTAGCTTGTTAACGAGTGGTGGGTTCGCTTTTCCTTTGCTCGCTTTCATTATTTGACCGACTAGGAAGCCGAGGGCGCGATCCTTCCCGTTTTTAAAATCCTCGATCGATTGTGCGTTGTTGTCGAGTACTTCAGTTACCATTTTTAGCAGCTCACCTTCATCTGAAATCTGTATAAGCCCTTTCGCTTTTACGATTTCCTCTGGATCGCCGCCTTGTTCAATTAAATCTTTAAATACTTTTTTTCGCTATTTTCGATGAAATCGTCCCTTTTTGAATTAAGGAAATGAGCTTTGCTAGGCCTTTCGGTGTTAAGGCGACATCTTCCAGTTCTTTTTGCTCAGCATTTAAGTAAGCCGATACATCGCCCATTAGCCAATTGGAGGTCAGCTTAGCATCTCCGCCAAGCGTGACCGTTTCCTCAAAGAAATCCGACATTTCTTTAGTTAAGGTTAACACCATCGCATCGTAGGCTGGTAAACCTAGCTCTTCTACATAGCGTTGCTTTCGGGCGTCAGGGAGCTCTGGAATTTCAGCACGAATGCGGCTTTTCCATTCTTCGTCGATATGGAGGTCGACGAGATCCGGTTCAGGAAAGTAGCGATAGTCGTCTGAGCCTTCCTTTACTCTCATCAAAATTGTTTTGCTGGCTGCTTCATCAAAACGGCGTGTTTCCTGTTCGATGCTGCCCCCCGAGAGAAGGACTTGCTCCTGGCGCTTTTCCTCATATTCAAGTCCCTTACGGACAAAATTGAACGAATTCAAGTTTTTCAATTCTGTTTTTGTTCCGAATTGCTCTTGGCCAAGAGGGCGAAGCGAAATATTAGCATCACAGCGCAACGAGCCCTCCTCCATTTTACAATCGGAGACGCCGGTATATTGAATGATTGATTTTAATTTTTCCAGATAAGCATAGGCTTCTGCCGGCGTACGAATGTCGGGCTCAGACACAATTTCAATCAACGGTGTTCCTTGACGGTTATAATCAACGAGTGAGTACCCTCCACCTGAATGCGTCAACTTGCCTGCATCCTCTTCCAGATGAAGACGGGTAATGCCGATGCGTTTTTGATAGCCATCAACCTCGATTTCGATCCAGCCATGCTCACCGATCGGCTTGTCAAATTGTGAGATTTGGTAAGCCTTAGGATTGTCGGGATAAAAGTAATTTTTCCGATCAAATTTCGTATCGGTAGCGATCTCACAGTTAAGTGCAATTGCTGCCTTCATCGCATAATCAACTGCCGCTTTATTTAAGACGGGTAATACGCCTGGATAGCCGAGATCGATAACGCTCGTATTCGTATTCGGTGCCGCTCCAAAATGGTTCGGGCTCGCCGAAAAAATCTTCGACTCTGTTTTCAGTTCGACATGGACCTCAAGCCCAATCACTGTTTCAAAATTCATTTCTGATTCACCCCTTACAGTTCCGGACTTTTTTTTATGATAATCTGTCGCCTGCTCAAAGGCATGGGCCACGCGATAAACGGTCATTTCATCAAAATGCTTGCCGATAATTTGCAGCCCGAGCGGGAGACCGTTGTCGTAGCCGCACGGGATAGAAATTCCCGGAACGCCCGCCAAATTGACAGGAATTGTTAAAATATCGTTCGCATACATCGTGAGCGGATCTTCCGTTTTCTCGCCAATTTTAAAGGCCGGCGTTGGTGTTGTCGGTCCAACAATAACATCATATTGCTCGAATACCTTTTCAAAGTCTTGCTTGATTAATGTCCGCACCTGCTGCGCTTTTTTGTAATAAGCGTCATAGTAGCCAGAGCTGAGCGCAAACGTTCCGAGCATAATGCGACGCTTCACTTCATTACCGAAGCCTTCGGCACGCGTTTGCTTATAAAGCTCCATTAAGCTTTCAGCTTGATCGCTGCGGTAGCCGTAACGAACACCGTCAAAACGGGCGAGGTTGGCAGACGCTTCTGATGATGCCAACAAATAGTAAGTAGCTAATGCATACTTGGAATGTGGCAAGGAAACTTCTTCCCAGCTTGCTCCTTCGCCTTCAAGAACCTTCAAGGCAGCGAGCACAGATTGCTTGACTTCCTCCTTGACACCTTCGGCTAAATATTCCTTTGGCACGGCAATTTTTAAGCCTTTTACATCACCGTTCAAAAGGGAAGTAAAGTCAGGCACCGCTAGATCGGCTGACGTCGAATCCATCGAATCCAGTCCAGAAATCGCATTTAGCAAGTAAGCATTGTCCTCCACATTCCGTGTAATCGGGCCGATTTGATCTAACGAAGAAGCAAATGCCACTAAGCCATACCGGGAAACACGGCCATATGTCGGCTTTAGTCCGACGACCCCGCAATAGGCAGCTGGCTGACGAATGGATCCTCCCGTATCAGAGCCAAGCGCAAAAGGAACCTCGCCGGAAGCGACAGCGGCAGCCGATCCTCCACTTGAGCCGCCGGGCACATACTCCAGATTCCACGGGTTTCTTGTTTCCTGTATAGCAGAATTTTCAGTCGAGGAGCCCATCGCGAATTCGTCCATGTTCAGCTTACCGATCGTTACCGCTTCCGCTTGTTTCAGCTTTTGTACAACGATTGCATCATAAATCGGATCAAAGTTTTCGAGAATCCGGCTCGAACAAGTTGTACGCAACCCTTTCGTAACAATATTATCCTTCACGCCAATCGGCATGCCAAACAGCAGCCCTCGCTGTTTGTCTGCTGCTAACGCTTCATCGAGTTCAGCGCCATATGTACGTGCTCTTTCTTCATCCAATGTGACGAAGGCTTTTACCTTGTCGTCCACTTCATTAATTCGTTTATATGATTCAGCAACAAGCTCAGAAACCTTCACTTCCTTCTTCAGAAGCTTGGTGTGAAGCTCTGACATTTTTACATTAAATAGTGCCATGAAGCTTGCCCTCCCTATTCATTCAAAATCGATGGAACCGAACCTGTCCATCCTCATAATCCGGTGCATTTCTTAACACTTCTTCTAATGGCAAGCCTTGATCCGGTTTATCTTCTCGCAGCACGTTCTTCATGTCGAGGACGTGTGTGGTTGGCTTCACCCCAGTGGTGTCAAGCTCATTCAGCTGCTCAGCAAAAGTAATAATCGCATCGAGCTGCCCGGTAAACAGGTCTGCTTCTTCTTCTGTAATTGCCAGTCTTGCCAAATGGGCAACGTGCTTCACCTGCTCTTTTGAAATTCGCGACATTCTCTTCACCCCTTATTTTTCGTACATGTTTACAATACTCTTTATCTTACCAAATTACACCCCCCTAGGCAACAAAACCCAGTAGGATGAGGGAATTACAAGGAAAAACCTTCGGAGAGCCCATATAAAAAGCAAGCCGAAGGCGCTGCGACTAATTGCTGGCACTCCTTAATAAAAATACTCGTACCAATAACATTCATTCGGTCATTAAGATGAGTAAAGGGACGTCTTCATATACACGCCTTATACTGCTTCGTTTCTTTGAGCGAGCTTTCTGTAGCTATTATACGCAACAATTAAAGCTACGAATAGACAAGCACTTGTCAGCTTCAGGCAGGTACATCGATTTCCCTTCTATTACGACCTCCCGCTGTCATGTTTTTGCTCGGTGAACAAATTTGCTGCCTGTCCTTATTCGCTTTAACACTTCATGTATCTGATTTCTTTCCAGTTTTTGAGCTCGTCCTTGCTCCAGACACAACGGCCCACGATCTCCTTAGCTATCAGCTTGCGGTAGTTGAGCCACGAATAAGTAATCGGAAAGGAAGAACCTCTACGAATGGCTCAGGATTTTCCTCGCTCAACAGTTGCAGCATCACTTCCATTGCCCGTTTGCCTAAGAGAGAGATAGGCTGTTCGATAGTAGTTAAACTAGGCGCAATCATTTCAGCTATCGGCTGATTATCAAAGCTACGATCGCCAAATCGTTCGGGATTTGAAAGCTTCCCGCTTTGCTTCATTTAGCAATCCTGCAGCGACCTCGTCACTCCCCGAAAAGACAGCTGTAGGACGTATTGCCTTTGCGATATTTTTCAACCGTTGTAAGCTTCGTCTTCCGTCGTCTATGCCGTACATATCATCGTGAATCCAGTCAGCTTCTATCGCTATCCCTTTTTCCTTCATCGCCCGCAAATACCCCTTTTTTTCTGTCTTCAGAAAGCGGCGAGCGAATATTACCGCCTAAAAAAAGAAATTTTTGTATGACCGAGGCGAAGCAAGTGACTGGTCGCTACATAGCCGGCTTCCTCTTGATTTAAGCGAATTGAAGGAATTTCTATTCCCGGCTGGTATTCATTGCAGGAAACCATCGGTCCATACTGCGTGTATGGCTGCAACACGTCCCATTCATTTTCCATCGATGCCATAATGACGCCATCGACTTGCTTTGTGCGTAGCAGGTCTAAATAGTTTAATTCCTTTTCCTTGCTTTGACGCGTATTACATAAAATTAGTTGGTATCCATAGTCCGCGGCCATATGCTCCATATCATCGACCAGACGACTAAAAAAAAGGATTGACGATTCGCGAAATCAAAACGGCAATCGTATTCGTCTTGTTTTTCCTTAGCCGTTGAGCGGATGAGTTCGGAACATAGCCTAACTGCCGCATCGCTTCCAATACGAGCTTTCGCTTATCTTCAGACACATACGGATGGTTATTAATCACTCGAGAGACAGTTGTTCTCGACATCCCTGATAGCTCTGCCACTTCTTTAATCGTTGCCATATGAATGTTCCACTCCACTCTTTAATAAAAAAATCAATAAGACTACAACGGGCGATTTTTTATGCATCTAGTTAATGTCCTGCTGAAAAACGGAGGGCAAACTCGAGGTCAGATAAACATCGCCTGAGTCTGCCATTTTCGTTGCTGTCGAATTTAAATTGTCCAGCCTTTATGCCCTTCATCCGCCTACCTCTCGCTATGTTCACTTCTTCCGTCGGTTGCTCCGTAGCAAAACCGCTCAAAATATTTCCATTTACTCCCCTTCTGATTTAACTCGCTTTTAATAAGTAATCCTTACTTGATTTTACAGTGTTTAGCGAGTGAAAACGAGTCTATTCTTTCACAGAGCCTGACGTAAGTCCAGACACGATTCGCCGCTGAAAAATTAAAGCGACAACTACAATCGGAATGGTGACAATCACTGTTGCTGCCGTTAAATCTCCCATGGGACGCTAAATTCGCTCTCGTACATTGAAATTCCAACAGGAACCGTTCGCCAGGCGTCGGCTGTATTAATCGTTAAGGCAAACAAATACTCATTCCACGCTGCGATAAAGACGAGAATTGCCGTTGTAAACACACCGGGTGCAGCTAACGGGAAAATGATTTTTCGAAAGGTTTGGAACGGAGTTGCCCCATCCAGCTTGGCGGACTCCTCTAGTTCAAACGGGATTTTTTTTGAAAAAAAGTAGCCAAAATCCAAATCGCTAAAGGCAAACTGATCGTAATGTAAGGAATAACCAAGCCAAAATAACTGTTACGCAGTCCTAGGCTCGAAATAAAGTTGTAGATCGGTGAAATAATTGCAATTTGTGGAAACATCGATGCTGCCAATACCGTCCCTAATATAAGACCTTTAAAGCGAATTGGCAACCTTGTCAAGGCATAGGCGGCCAAAGATGCAAATGTAATTGCCAACAAGGTCGTTAACGATGAAACGATCGTACTATTGAACATATAAAGGTGTAAAGGGCGGGTCGTCAAGGCATTTATATACGAATCGAAGGACGGGTTCGAAGTAAACCATGCAAATGATGAAAATATCTCTCTTGGCGGTTTTAACGATGTTAGAAAGACCCAGATGAATGGAAACATAACTAAAAAAAACAAATCCCGTCAGAAAAATGTAGAAGCCTAGTCTCGATCGTTTTTTCATCAGCTGCTCCCCCTCGTACTTCGACCTTCGAATAAGTCTGAACCGATAAATTTAATGAACAAAAAGCTAATCAAGGCAACAGATAAGAAAACTATGACCGACAAGGCCGAACCTGCTCCAAAGTTCTGCTGTGAAAACAAGGTTTTATACGCGTATATCGAAATCGACTCCGTCTGATTGGCCGGTCCTCCACCCGTGAGAACATAGATTAAATCGAATACGCGGAACGCATCCAATGTCCGAAATAGCAATGCAACAAGAATTGACGATTTTAAGAGAGGAAGGGTAATTTTCCAAAATTGCTGCCACCTGCTGGCTCCGTCCACTTTCGCTGCTTCATAAAGTGTGCCCGGTATCGTCTGTAAGCCGGCAAGAAGTAGAAGTGCCATATACGGAGTTGTTTTCCAAACATCGGCGAAAATTACAGAAAACATTGCCCCACTTCCCGTTGACAAAAGCACAGACGAATCAGAGATGAGGCCGATTTGCTCAAAGTAATGAGAAACGATTCCGTATTGCCCATCGTACAAATATCGCCACATCATCGCGGCAACTGCTGTTGGAATTGCCCAAGGAATGAGAACAGCAGCGCGGACAACTCCTCTTCCTCCAAACGAACGGTTAATGAGCAAGGCGATCAGTAATCCGATCACAAGCTCAGCACTTACTGACAAAGCCGTAAAGACAAAAGTATTCCCTAATGCGCTCCACATTCGGGTATCCTGAATATAACGGCTATAATGGGAAAGGCCGATAAAGTTAGATTCTAAAATCGTATTTTCGACGCTTTCAGCGTAGTTTACAAAATTCTCTAAAAGGCTCTGCTGCTCTGCTCCTGCTTCGTCTATTAACGGAGTGACAACTAAGATTGCTTCTTCTAATACGGCTCGATAATGTTCTGCTACTTCGTGATCGACATTGGCAAACCGTAAGTCTTGATCGCGAACCGGTTCAAAGCTTGAAACCATCTCTTCAACGATGTCATAGCGTTCGCTGACGTCCCTATCCGTCAAAAGGGCATCATGGGACGCGCGAATCGATTGTTCCAGCTCCGTAAACCGATTTTCATGTCCAGAATCGACATCGTCAGTCAGCTGGGTTAAAGAGCGGTCAAGATAGTAAAAGTGATTGGCATAACTCTCTAAATCGACCGTCGCACTTAGCATTTTTTTGCGAACGGGTCGGATCGTTTAAGCGATAATCAAACAAACTATTATAAAAAGAAATAGCAACTGGCCATAGCGTTACAAGGATAACAAGAATTAAAGCAGGAGCAACCATTGCATAGCCGAGCTGTCTCTCATTCAGGCTTAGTCGGAACCCTATTTTTGGCTTTTTTTGCCATTCACACCACCCTCTTATTTCTTTTCATGTGAAATTTTTCTGTTAGTTGGACTCGTATTCTCTATGACAAATCACGCAAGCTCTCACTAGCATTCGTCTAAGTCGCTAATAGCATGATCCACAAATCGACCGGAAAAAAGGAGGAGAAGCTGATTGTTCTCCTCCCCAGACGCGTCTGTCAGCTTTCGAGCGCTTCATTCATTTTCTCTTCCATATTCTGAACGGCCTCTTCAGCTGTCTGGTCTCCTGTTAATATTCGTGAAATCTCGATTTGCATAATATCTGAAATTTCGGGATAGATCGATGAAACCGGACGCGGCACCGCATTTTGCAATGTTGCGACAAACTCCTCGTTAGCAAAAATCGGTGAAGCTTCATGTACTTCGCTATCATCGTAAAGCGCCTCTAGCGTTGGTGCGTTTCCTCCGTACATCGCAGTAATTTTTTTGTCCCTCGGGTCCTGTCATAAATTTCACTAATTCCCAAGCGGCTTCTATATTTTCAGAATAGCGGTTAATCATCGTCATCCAGCCGCCAAGGCCGGAAGCACTTCCTCCATCACCAGCCGGGAGGAGGGCAAAGTCGACCAGTCCGACGACGTCTGACTCGTCCCCTTGAGCGGAAGCTTGCATATATGGCCAGTTACGAGCGAAAACAGCATTTCCTTGGATGAATGAGTTCGCTGTCTCCGTTTCCATGAAGCTTAAAATATCGTTCGGCGTAATATCGGAACTGACAATCTCAGCCAGCTTTTCAAGACCTTTAATCGCTTCAGGACTATTAATAACGACTTCTCCGGCTTCGTTGATGACTTCTCCGCCATACGCGGCAATAAACTCTGTCGCATTAACGACTAGTCCCTCGTATTGCGCCGCCTGCAATAAATAACCAAATTGAGTGCCTTCCTCGCCTTGGTGCTCTTCTGCCATTTCAATCAACTCATCCCAAGTTGCCGGAGGTGTGTCGATGATATCGCTTCGATAGTAAAGCAAGCCGGCATCGGTGAATTTCGGCATCGCATATTGAACACCACCAACATTTCCAGCTTGGACTGGTCCCGGAAAATAATCGTTCATATCGATTCCGTCTTGTTCGATAAAACGATCAAGCTCTAACGCATAGTTTGCTTGGGCAAATTCCGCCGGCCAAATGACATCAACATCAAATACATCAATTTCAGAGGATTGCGCAGAGAAAGCGGTTACATAGGCGTCGTGCTGAGCACCCGTATCGGCAGGCATCTCCTGGAAAACGACTTCGATATTTGGATGCTTCTCCATAAATGCTTCAATTAACCTTTCGTTACCTTCCGTATCATCATAGCCTCGGGCATACGTAATTGTTACTTTTTCGCCGTCGTCGCTTGCGGTTTCATCTTCTTCTGCTTCTTCATTTGCTTCGACATCAGTATCCTCTTCCGAAGCATGCTCCGTATCCGACTCTTCACTTCCGCCACAAGCCGAAAGCAACACAGCGAGCGACAACGCCGCCGTTCCAAGTGTAAACCGTTTGTAAAATTTCATGCTCGTAATCCCCCTTATGGAATTGAATTCAATGAATCATGAATTGCGACTTTTTACTTAGGACAAGTACATTAATTAAAGCGCTTTCATTTATCACCTCATTTAAGATATGAAATCGATTTCATATCCGTGATTTTAGTATAAAACAACAACTCATAAATGGTCAATGCTTTTTTTTCCATTTATTTTTCGCCCTCTTTTCACTTATAAAAGTCACTATTCAGTCCTAAAGTCCCCTAGTCTTTTATGCGCTGGTTGAGGGAGCGTCAACAAATTTTCTACGTAACTAGCCATTTTTTCCTCTATCCTCACACTGGTTGGCAGAAATCGCCGTGACTTATTCTTTTTGTTCAGTTTTCTATAAAGCTAAGGAAATAATCGATTCATGTAATAGTTATATGCCGGAACTTGCCAGAAAAGTTCCGTCTTTACTTAAAAGCTTTATGAGCCACAAGATCTGTTCATTACAAGTGCGGTTTCACACCTTCGTGATAATTTTTGTATAAGTATGCTTTTCCTGGAAATCAAAAGGGATGCCTCTAAGTTATCCATCGACCTGAGACATCCTTATCTGATCATGCAGCGCGTATCCTGGCGCTCTTACAAAAAGAAAAGAGCGGAGCTAACATTAACGGCAACGCTCTTTTCTTCAGATTTACTGTCAGTTGAGTTGCTGCTCAACAGTGACAATCAACAATATTAAATAAAGTGGTATTTGTTATCCGCTAGTAGCTAGATTGGGTTAATCATAAATATGAATAAAAGGCTCTTCGTTCGGATTGCGAACGATAATGCTTTCTTGTTTTCCGGCTACAGAAGTGACGTATATATTGAGCTTTAAGCTCTCAGGAAAACGTTGAGAAAGGCGATCGGCGATGTATTGACTGAGTGCGACAATTTCTGCTTTTCCTTGAAAGCGAAGCGGTATTTCGATCGTTAGCTCTTGAAGCTGATTATCGACGTAATAGCCTTTCCCGACGACTCCGAGATACGAATCAAAAAAGCTTTGTACTTCTTCTTTAAAGCGCTGGAACTGCTCAGCATCACTTGCGACATCCTTAGTGGCATCCTTTGATGGAAATAGATAATACTGCTCATTGATGTCCTGAAATCGCTCCAGTTCCTTTTCCGGCTCGGCTACAGCTTTTGCAATAAAATTACCTGGTATGGCGGATTCGCGCGGCTGTTCTTTGAATATCGCAACGACAATCGGAACGTTTTGCAGTGCTCCTTCCTCTCGATTTTCCGAGCGCAGGCGAGCAACGACCTTTTCTGCGATTTTTTGCCCTTCACTAAGCATTTGCGCTTGCTCGATTGGCTTTTCATAATGATAATAGAGTCCTTGATCATCCTCGACGCGGAAATTGTAAACACTGTTCATCGAAAGCCCGATCACGATCCCGCCAAGCTCAAGCTGATCATTTTCATTTTGAATTAAATAATTATGCTCCAGAATGTGCGAAAGATAACGAGGTTGGCTTTCTTCTCGGTCTTTCATCGTTTCCCCTTCGCCGAGAGCAGGATTCAAGCCTAGTTCATTTTCCTCCTCCTCATAACGGCTGAGCCAGCTATTCAGTTCATTCCGCGTGATGTATTGCCCTTCCCGAAAAACATATCGTTCCGGATCGAATTGGTCCTGAGCAATCGATGTCAGTCCCAATTCAAGCTGTTCTAAATCGAGCCGGTTATACACAACAGCATTCCCGAATCCCCTTGATTGACCGTGTGGATATACGCCGTCCTGCAATACGCTTTGGTAATAATTTTCTGGGGTTACAATCCGAGGGACAATTTGTACATCTTGCTCATCCGATGAATCTTCAATACTAATGTCATCGGTGTCTTGCTGCAAAAAGGGAAAGCAGCCTGTTAACAGCAAGAGCATCCCGCCACAAATTGCTCCTTTTACTTTCAACATGCCCAGCTCCCTCCTCTCCTTAACTTTTTTTTGTCTAAATCGCTCCACTTGCTTGCAGCTCTGTCAAAAACTTAGTCTCATCCCAAATTTCGATTTCAAGCTCTTCTGCCTTTGCCTTTTTAGAACCAGCCTCATCGCCCGCAATGACTAAATCCGTTTTCTTGCTGACGCTGCCAGTCACTTTTCCACCGAGAGCTTCTATTTTCTCCTTCGCCTCTCCTCTTGACAACTGCTCAAGCTTTCCGGTGAGCACGACCGTTTTTCCAGCGATTGGCGACTCAGCTGCCTCTTCCCTTGAGACTGGCCTTGGCCCGGTATAGCTCATGTTGACACCAAAGCTCTTTAGCTCAGCAAGTAGCTCGGCAACCTCTGGCTTTGAAAAGTAGCTTGCTATCGAATCGGCCATTTTTTTCCCCGATTTCGTCGACGGCCAACAATTCTTCCTCGGTTGCTTGCTGGAGGCGTTCGATCGACTCAAATTGAAGGGCGAGAGTTTTGGCAGCCTTTGCCCCAACGAAGCGGATTCCTAGACCGAACAGTAAACGCTCTAATGAATTTTGCTTTGATTTTTCAATGGCTGCTAACAAATTATCGACTGACTTTTCGCCCATTCGTTCCAATTCAAGTAATGAGTCCCGGTTCAGTCGGTATAGATCGGCGACATCCTTTACGAGCTCATGTAAGAACAGCTGAGAAATAACCTTTTCCCCAAGACCGTCAATATTCATCGCATTTCTGGAAACAAAATGGATCAAGCCCTCGCGGATTTGAGCCGGGCATTGCGGATTAATACAGCGTAAAGCGACTTCTCCTTCAAGCCGTACAAGCTCACTGTCACATTCCGGACAATGCGTCGGCATAACAAAATCCTGCTCATTGCCATCCCTTAGCTCCGGTAATACTTGTATCACTTCAGGAATGATATCTCCCGCTTTTTTGATAACGACCGAATCCCCGATTTTGACATCCTTTTCACGAATCAAATCCTCGTTATGTAGCGAAGCGCGTTTCACCGTTGTTCCGGCAACCGTAACAGCCTTCAGCAACGCCGTCGGCGTCACTACACCTGTTCGTCCGACACTGAGCTCTATCCCTTCCAGCGTTGTGACGACTTCCTCTGCTGGGAACTTATACGCGACCGCCCAGCGCGGACTCTTTGCCGTGTAACCGAGCTTCTCCTGTTGCTCCAACGAATCGACTTTGATGACAATTCCGTCGATTTCATACGGCAAATCAGCTCGCTTCTCACTCCATTTTCGTGTGAATTCAATCACATCGTCAATCGAGTGGTAATGAGCCGCTTCCGCATTAACCTTAAAGCCTACCTCTTTTAAAAACTGCAAACCTTCAAAATGAGAATAAACCTCATGACCACGAATACTGCCAATCGAATAAACAAACATAGAGAGATTTCGCTTTGCAGCCAGCTTCGGATCTAACTGTCGCAAGGAACCAGCCGCGACATTACGCGGATTCGCAAATTTCTCTTCGCCTGCTTTTTCCCTTTCTTCATTCAAACGCTCGAAGGAACGCTTCGGCATATAGGCTTCACCGCGAACCTCAAGATCGATAGGCTGCTTTAATCGAAGCGGGATCGCCGAAATGGTTTTTAAATTGCTCGTAATATCCTCACCGATCGTTCCGTCCCCTCTTGTCGCCCCTCGTACGAGCTTTCCTGCCTCATAAGTAAGGGAAATGGCCAAGCCATCGATTTTTAGCTCACACGTATAACTAACATCGTCACCAGCGAGCTGGCGGACACGTCTGTCAAAGTCTCGCAAATCAAGCTCGTTAAACGCATTGCCAAGACTGAGCATCGGTGTGTTATGCTCAACCTTAACAAAAAAAAGGGAGAACCTCTCCTCCTACTCGAACAGAGGGTGAATCATCAGTGATCAATTCGGGAAATTCAGCTTCGATTGACAGCAGCTCATTCAATAACCGATCGTATTCCGCATCAGGAACGAGCGGCTGATCTAACACGTAATAATGGTAGCCATATTCATGAAGTTTTTCCTTTAGCGGCTCAATCCGTTTTTCAGCCTCGTTTCTTTCCATCACATTCGTCCTTTCTCATTGCTTCGTAATCGGAGCGAACTTCGCAAATAGCCGCTTAACTCCGACTGGAGGGGCAAAGGCAATATCCAGCTCAACGGCTTCGCCTTCCCCTTTAATACTTACGACTGTACCTGTACCCCACTTTCGATGCTCTGCCTTGTCCCCGACAGACCAAGCAAACTGTTCGCCCCCCGTCAGAGACGATTGTACCGGTCTGCGCGTCACCTGCTTACGACCTCCTGAGCTACTCATCCAGGCAGGCTGCGCATTCTGATCAGCAACTGATTCAAGACACTCCTCCGGTATTTCCGTAATAAAGCGCGAAGGCGGGTTCGTCGTAGTCCGACCATATAATGTGCGGAGACGCGCATTCGTTAAGTAAAGCTGCCGTTCCGCTCGGGTTATTCCAACATAAGCGAGACGTCGCTCCTCCTCCATTTCCTCCTCTTCGAATAAAGAGCGGCTATGCGGAAAGACGCCTTCCTCCATTCCTATGAGAAAAACGACTGGAAACTCGAGTCCTTTAGCCGAATGCAAAGTCATTAATGTTACCGCATCTTTAGCTTTCCCCTCATCGTCATCATCTAATTGATCAATATCAGCAATAAGAGCTAAATCGGTTAAAAACGCCACAAGAGACTTGTCATCGTTTTTCTTTTCAAATTCCTTAGTTACGGTCAAAAACTCATCAATATTTTCCAGCCTTGACTGAGCTTCAAGCGTTTGCTCACGCTGAAGCATTTCGCGATAGCCTGTCCGCTCTAGCAATTCCTCTACTAGTTCAGTTACTGATAAATATTCCTGCATTTGCACCCAATGACCGAGCTGTTCGGCAAAATCCTTCAGCTTTCCGGAAGCTCTTGCCGTCACACCGGCCTGTTCTATTTCTTGAAGGGCAGCAAACATCGAGAGACCTTGTTCAGCGGAATAGGCTGCTATCCGTTCAATCGTCGTCGCTCCAATTCCCCTTTTTGGAACGTTGACAATTCGCTGCAAGCTTATATCATCATCAGGATTGGCGATCAAGCGTAAATAAGCAAGGACATCCTTGATTTCTTTACGATCGTAGAACTTTGTACCGCCTACGATGCTGTAATCTATATTCGATTTAACAAAGTATTCTTCAATTACCCTTGATTGGGCGTTGGTTCGGTAAAGTACGGCAATATCCGAATAGGAAACCCCACTCTCATGAACCACCTCTTTCACCTTTTCTACAACAAATTGAGCCTCCGTCTGCTCAGTATCAGCTGGATAATAGCCAATTTTTACGCCCTCATCGTTATTCGTCCAAAGCTTTTTCGGCTTACGCTTGCGATTGTTAACGATCACACCGTTGGCTGCCTGAAGAATCGTTTTTGACGAACGATAGTTTTGCTCAAGCAGGATGACGGCCGCATTCGGATAATCGTGCTCAAAGGATAAAATATTCGCGATGTCGGCCCCGCGCCAGCATAAATCGACTGGTCAGAGTCACCGACAACACAAATATTTTGATAACGACTGCCAAGCATATTGACAAGCATGTATTGTGCACGGTTTGTATCCTGGTATTCATCAACGAGAATATATTGAAATTTGCGCTGGTAAAACTCAAGCACATCGGGTACGAGCTTAAACAGTTCTATCGTTTCATGATCAAATCATCAAAGTCAAGTGCATGATTTTTTTTCAATTGCTTCTGGTATTCGACATACACTTCTGCAGCCGTTTCCTCATAAAGCCCATTCGCTGAAGCTAGTAGCTCATTCGGTTTTTTTAACTCATTTTTAGCACCGCTAATCGTGCCGAGAATACTTCTTGCATCAAATTTCTTCGGGTCGAGATTTTTATCCTTCAACACTCGCTTAATAACAGACAGCTGATCGGTCGTATCAAGGATTGTAAAATTCCTGTTATAACCGATCCGATCGATATCGCGCCGCAAGATTCGGACGCACATTGAGTGAAAAGTTGAGATCCATATATCCTCGCTACACCACCAACGAGGTTTGCGACACGATCCTTCATCTCCCGCGCTGCTTTGTTCGTAAACGTAATCGCCAGCACGTTCCAAGGCGCAATCCCTTTTTCCCTCAGTAAATACGCAATTCTATGCGTTAATACACGCGTTTTTCCACTGCCTGCTCCCGCCATTAGCAATAATGGCCCTTCCGTATGCTTCACCGCTTTTCGCTGCTCCGGATTCAAACCAGCAAGCATCTTCTCAATAATTTTTCCTTGCATGCTTCCACCACCAAACGAATGTTCTTACTTTTTAATTATATCGCTTTAGACCCGTCTATTGCAATGTTCCTTTGACGGCTTCAACTGTCCGAAGCGCTTCGTGCAAATTTTCATAAATGAGGTTCCCGATAACGATCGTGTCGGCATAAGCAAGCATTTGATTGGCTTGCTCGACCGTTCGAATTCCTCCTCCATAAAAAAGCTTTGTCCTCTCCAGCACACCAGCTACTTGCTGGACAAGCCCGGGACTTCCATATGTACCGCTATACTCCAAATAAAAAATCGGAAAATGATACAAATTCTCAGCCATTCGCGCATAAGCAATCACATCATCTTCACTTAGAGCCGTGTTAGCCTCTGTCAGTCGAGCCACCTTTGACTCAGGATTAAGCACACAATACCCTTCCATTGCAATTTCCTTAAAATTCATAATAGCTCCATACTCTTTCATCGCCTGATGGTGATGACCTGACACCCATTCTACCTGACTGCTGTTCAACACCGATGGAATGAAAAAAATAATCAAAGCCAGGTGTAATCGCTTCTATATTTGATACCTCAAGTGCGCAGGTAATACTGTAACGGCGCACACGAGCAAGTAAATGCAATGTATTATCGAGCGTTATGCCATCAGAGCCGCCAATAATAATTCCGTCTGTCCCCGACTCGCAAACCGCCTCCAGATCCTCGTCGGATATTTCTTTACTAGGGTCTAATTTAAATACGTGGCGCCACTCTTGAAAATCAAGCATCGTTCTTCTTCATCTCCTACCATTCTTCCTAGAATCCAATTTTTCGCTCCGAAAACATTATTGTTCTGATGGTCATTATATCAAAGATAAGGAAGGATGTCGCCCGTCTTTCTTTACCATTCCGACTCCTATCTTCTCTACCTTCCGGAGCATACTTATTTTGCAAAACGCAAACCAAAACGACGCCCTTGCAAAATCGAGAGCGATTCATAACAGCAAATCGAGTCGGACCCGTGACTTGGACTCAAGTGAATGAGAAAAAGGAGCCCCTAACGGTTCGCCTCGGCTCAGCATTGAACCGCTCACCACCCGAACTCATAACAAAAAAACGCGAAACCAGTTGCGATGGGTATCCGCGATTTTTTTTAAACAAAATTTTTTTCGAAGGTTACGAACCTACGTACCAATGTCGTATTGCCTGCTAAATGACTCGAGCGAGGCATTGCTGTTCCTAATCTAATAATCTCTTGAATACATAACTGACTTTATCATAATTCATTTTGTCTTCATAAAACCGGTGAGCCTCTAAGCGTTGTAATCCAGAAGATAAAGCGATACTTTTGTAACCGTTATCCTCGGCCCATTCGTGCACAAAAGAAAGAAGCTTTTCACCATATCCTTTAGAACGGCGGTTTCTATCAGTCACTAAATCACTTATCCAGACAAAACGACCATAATAAAGGGTAATCATCGGTTTAAAGCCTGTAACAGCGACAATTTCACCTTTATCGTATAAGGCAAATAATTTGTACATATCCTTTTCTTTCGCTTCATTGACTATTTCAAGATAAACGTTTTCTTCAAGGTGCGTTCTTAGCTGTTTCATGACCGGAAATGCTGCCAGTATTTCATCTTGAGATTGAAGCTCCTTGATTTTCAATTCACCCATCAGATCAACTCCCCTTTGATTGATTAACATAATATTAGATTAACATAACATCATGCACTTGTCCCTAACGGAAAAAACGATACTTCAATCGATTGAAGTATCGCCTTCCGCGCCTAAAAGCCAGCACCTCTTTGTTCAATTGCATTGTGGAACAAAGTATTTCCCAACCTCTTTCGATATGGCAAAAACTTAAGCCTATACTCAATCATCTCTCTAGCTTACTTCGGTGTCTAAGAATATTTTTTGATAGAGAAGCGAGCCTCCTACAAGTAAAAGCTATTTACCATTATCACAAAAATGCAACATCCGCTCTTAGAAAATCCTCAACAAAAAGCTGCTGTTTTAGGACTAACTAGAAACATTCAGCGCAAAAGGAAAATGACTTTTGTAGCGCTTAGGCTTGATAATCAGCTGCCGCAAAATAGTGTACCGATGGTAGGGCTCTCCTGTCGGAACAAAGCACTCTACCGACGAATCATAGTGCTCTACCGGCGGAAAGCAGAGCTCGCCGCTGAAAGCTGGGCTCTCCCGACGAATCATGACACTCTCCCGGCGAATCATCGCGCTCTCCCGACGAATCATAGTGCTCTCCCGTCGAATCATAGTGCTCTCCCGACGGATCCCGTGCTCATCCGTCAGAATCGCCAATTTTCCTGTAGAAAGTCTCTGCACATTCGTCGGAACTGGGTCAAGCGACGGAATGATTTGCTCTCCCGTTGGATCCTCCTGCTCAAGCGTCGAATCAACCTGCTCTCCCGTCGAATCCGCACACTCTCCCGGTGGATCCCGCGCTCATCCGTCAGAATCGTCAATTTTCCTGTAGATAGTCTCTGCTCCCTCGTCGGAACTGGCTCAAGCGACGGAATGATTTGCTCTCCCGACGAATCATCGCGCTCTCCCGACGAATCATCACGCTCTCCCGACGAATCATCGGGCTCTCCTGTCGAAAAGCGGAGCTCTCCCGACGAAAAATAGCAATACCTTCAAAGCAGCCTACCTGTCATTAACCACAGAATAAACAAAGACCTCTTTTCCCCACTTATGGATCGTCTTTTCGATAGTCATCCCGATTCGCTCAGCAACTTTTGTGGAGGGAATGTTGTTTACATCAGGTAAGGATACCACCTTTTTTTTCGTTTCATTTGCTCAAATCCATATTTTTTTGCAAGCCATTGCCGATTCCGTGGCATAACCCTTTCCCCATGCCCGTCTAGCAAAAAGATATCCGATCTCAATTTCTAAGACACCCTCTACTTCCTGAGGGACAATTCCACATTGGCCAAGAAACTCTCCCGTCTCTCGATTCTCTACAATCCAAAGGCCAACACCATACTTATCATAATTGTCTAAAGTCCAGTCAATCCACTCGAGCGTTTGCTTTTTATTTTTTTTGTTGAGGGATAGTACCTCATAGCTTCCGGGTCTGAGAAGATTTCCATTATGTTTTTCATATCATTTTTATTCATGCTTCTTAATTGTAATCTCTCGGTTTTTAATACGATAGTACTCATGTTTCTACTCCCTTTCTTTAGTTTCCCAGATTGACAAACCCAATCGTTTAAGTGAGTTTCCATGCATATATAGGTAGTAATAGCTGGAAGGTTGCCGTAGTTTTTTTATGGGCCAATTGCTTACCCACGCAATAGTAAATGACCGCGGTTCAATTCTGGATATTTTGTACTCAAATGTCGTAGAAATCAACTGGCTGAGGAGGCTACCATTACTCTCGGTTCCATATTCTATCGACAGATTTAAGCTTGTTTTTTTCGAAAGTTAGTTTATATATATCTGGCATAGTTAGTTTTTTCCAGAAATTAAATCCATATTTTTGATCAAAGTAATTCATAATTAATACCATAATATTTCCATGCGTCCCAATAATGATATGCTTACCATCATACGTTTGTAATATTTGTTTCATTGCTTGGACCCCTCTTTTCTGGGCAGTGATATTGGACTCTCCACCTTCCCAAGAGAAGCATGGGTCCTCCCACACTTTAGTAATCGCATGATGAAAGTCCTCAACTGGTCCTTCAGCCAATTTCCGCTCCCTCAAATCGCTTTCAATAATAACCTCTTTACCTATTGATTTCGCTACCCCTTCGACCGTTTGAACGGCTCGTTTATACGGGCTGGAAATGACGTAATCAATGGTTTCTTTTTGTAGAGTTTCTGTAATTTTTTTCCGCTTCGACCGCTCCTTCTGATGAGAGCGGTCTCCCTAATTCATCAGGCGAAAAGCTCGAATGAGCATGCCGTACAAAATACAATGTAGTCAGCAAATTGACCCCTCCAGCTCCTTTTTTATCAATTAAGAACAGAAATAATTTTAATTGATCGAAAACCCTTTCTGCATGACTTCACGGAATTCCTCTTTCAAAAAAACGAAAACTGTTAAAAAGCCTTCGCTTTCAAAAGAAATAGCATTGTGGTCTTCCTAATTAACCTCTTTATTGCTATTGCTGCCTACTTTTAACGAAAAAAAATCAATCAAAGCTACAGCTGTTGTGTAATCTTTGATTGACCTATAAATCGTTTAAAACCTTAGGCATTCGTTCAGACAAGCTGAGCCATTGCGAATCAAGAAACATTACTCTATTTTTCGGTTGCTCCCTGTCGTTGTTAGTGAGAACATTCTCCCCTGGGTATTTTATTGTCATATATGGGATCGTTTTAAAAAGCGGAATCATCATTCTCTCTCCTGCTCTCTATAATGGAGAGCAACTTACAGGTTTTACCTAGCTGCTATATTAATGAAGTGAGGTGACCACATCAATCAGACGTAACAGTCACTGCCCTTTATTTATTGCTGTACCTGATTCACGAATTAAACCGTTGATCATTCTTTGTAATGACTGTTTTGTCTCTTCATCAGTGACTTCGCCATCCGCATTAAACTTCGTACGGCTGCCGAAATTAATAGTGCTCCCCCTTCAAAAACATTGGCGTTTAGCATACTTAAAGTGAGCAATAATGACTGATGCGCCGCTTCTCCAAAGCCTGATGCTGTAATAATGGCGACTGGCTTTCTATACAATTCTGCTGATGATACGAGCCAGTCTAACGCATTCTTAAGAACTCCCGGTACTCCTTTCGCATACTCAGGTGTACAAATGATGATTGCGTCCGCTTTCGACAACGATGCGCGAAATCGGCTCACTTCTTCCGGAGAATTGGCGCCTTCGATATCGGGGTTAAAATGAGGAAGCTCACTAATTCCTTTATCAATCGAATATTCTATCGTATCGGGCATCAACAAAGCTAATCCTCTCAGAATTTTAGTATTTGATGATGCCAAACGGGTGCTTCCGGAAATGCCTATCACCTTAATCATATCCATCACCTCTTCAAAAGGATAGCAGTAAGCCACGCAAAAATACAAATCATTGAACCAAAAAAATTTCTGTTCGATTTGTGGAGAAAAACAACCCTTGTAGCGTATTGAATCGCGGCTTAGTCAAGTTTGTTCCTTCTGGATTGGCTGCAAACACTTGGTTCCTGATTAAGTGAATGTGCTATTTTAATAAGTCTGAAAGAAAAGCCATTTCCTTGTAGCTTAGTGATGATTAGCTTAAAAATAAAAGGCTTAAGAATTCCATCCGGAGCTATATGAGAATGCCGATTACCAACTCGATTTTTTTACTCCAGGTATTCGCCCTTTATGAGCAAGCTCTCGAAACGTAATTCTAGACAATTTAAATTTTCGTATAACCCCTCTCGGGCGACCGGTCACCTCACACCTTCTTGTTAACCGAGTCGGAGATGAGTCACGCGGTAGCTTCCGTAACGCCTCGTAATCCCCTTTTTTTCTTTAGCTCTCTTCTAATTTCAGCATATTGCTTAACAAGAGCTTGTCTTTTCCGTTCTTTTTCGATCATCGCCTTTTTTGCCAATTTCATGACCTCCTATAGTTTGTTTTGTATTGCGATATTACTTAATAAGATTTAGTTTACGCTTCAACCACTTTAATCGAATTGCTCAGAGCTGTTCCGGCGGGTCAGCCCTGCCTTTCGACGGGAGAGCTCCTTTTTCCGACGGGTGAGCCTTAGGATTCCACGGGAGAGCTCCTTTTTTTCGACTTGGGATTCGACGGGAGAGCTCCTTTCTCCGGCCTTTCGTTTTACTTCGCTGCTGGGGTAATGTGCCAATCGTATGGATCTGGTAGGCTGTTCCAGTCATGAGCAAACTCTTTTTCGGTTAGCAGGCATTGATCGAGCTCTGCGACAATTCGCTCTTTATCTAGTTCGGTTCCGATAAACACTAGTTTCGTCAATCGATCGCCGTAAGTTGGGTCCCAATCCTCTTTCATTCGCGGGTTTTCCTGTAAAATGTTCGTCTGTTCCGCTAACGGCAAGGAGGCCACCCAATATGAAATCGGTGCAATTGAAACGGCGGTTCCTGCTTGTGACACTAACAGTGCTACACGATTTCGTGTCGCACACCAGACAATCCCTTTTGCCCGCACAATATTGTCAGGCATCGTATGCAGCCAATCGTCAAATCGCTTCGTATGAAAAGGAAGTCGCCTCGTGTAAACAAATGAAGCAATACCATACTCCTCAGTTTCAGGGGTATGCGCCTCGTGACCAAGATTTAGTTCTTGGAGCCAGCCAGCTGATTCGCTCGCTTTCTCGAAGTCGAATCGGCCAGTGTTCAGAATATCAGTTGGCTCAATATTTCCGTTTTCTGTCCGGATGAGCTTCGCTTCAGGCTGTAGCTTTCGCAACACGTTTTCCAACTTGTTGAGTTCCTCTTCTTGGACTAAGTCGCATTTGTTTAGAACAAGTACATCACAAAATTCAATTTGATCGATCAGTAGATCAGCAACTTCACGAGTATCTTCCTCACTCAGTGCCTCCTTCCGGTCAAGCAGACTTTCGCCTGATTGATAGTCATGCCAAAAGCGATTGGCATCGACAACAGTGACCATCGTATCCAACTGACAGAAGCGAGTTAAATCGATTCCCATTTCTTCGTCAATGTATGAAAATGTTTGGGCGACCGGGATGGGTTCACTAATTCCGGTGGACTCGATGACGATATAATCGATATTGCCGTCCTTTGCCAGCCGTTCTACCTCCACCAATAAATCCTCTCTTAACGTGCAGCAAATACAGCCATTGGACATCTCTACCAGCTTTTCCTCTGTCCGGGATAGTCCTCCACCCTGATTTATTAGTTCAGCATCTATGTTTATTTCGCTCATATCATTTACAATGACGGCGGCCCTCAAGCCTTTTTTTGTTCTGAAGGATGTAGTTCAGCATCGTCGTTTTACCCGCTCCCAAATAGCCACTAAGAACAGTTACCGGAATTTTTTTTCATTTCATCGATTCCTCCTAAATCGTAATTATTACGATTTATCATATCAAAAAATGGATGAAAAGCAAAGTCAAAATAAAAAAATCAGGAGGCGACCATCGCTTCCTGATTTTTAACTCTATTGTTCCTGTTTAGCCTTGACGCGGTCAAGGGTCATTTTGTAACCGTCATTTCCATAGTTTAAGCACCGCTTCACACGCGAAATGGTGGCTGTACTTGCGCCGGTCTCCGTTTCAATTTTGTGATACGTATAGCCGTTTTGTAGCATCCGGGCTACTTCAAGGCGCTGAGCCAACGATTGAATTTCATTAATGGTGCAAAGGTCATCAAAAAACTCATAGCATTCTTCTAGATTTTGTAATTGATAAAACTGCATGGAACAGTTGGTCTAATTCTTTACCGCGAAGCTTATCAATTTGCAAGTTCACCCTCACCCTTCCTTATGATTCACCCAACTGACGCTGCCATCAATACCGGGAGATTCTGGAATAATATTTATCCACGTTCTCCCTTTGTTCAAAGGAACTACCTTTCCGTCCTCAACGGGGACGAGGCGTCCATTTTGATTTTGCCATTGAACCTCACTCGCAATTCCATTTTGGAGAAGCAACGCTTTTCCTCCCGACTCTAAATCAACCTTCCTCCTACCACTATTATCAATTACATCGTGCTTTGCCTCGATAACGACAACGTTCGACAGCTCAACAGGAGACCCTGAATCGTGATCGACCGATTGCTCTTCCCCATTATACCTATGGTAAACGGCAGATGATTCCTCATATTCGTATCGAACTTGATTAAGGGAGTGATAATTAATCATCACTTCCTTGCCCGCCTCTCCCTCAATACGAAAGTCATCATCTTGATAAAACTCAAGGGGGTCTACCTGGCCAGTAACATTATATCCCTGCTCTTCCAATCCTGAAAATATATGCTCAAATGTAATGTATGAATTATGCGGTGCTTCTCGCTCTGTCGAACGTTCAAATAGTGTACCATCGTAATAAAGCCCATTCAGGTAATCAGCTTGTCCTTCCGTCAGCATCTGTTCTGCTTCAGGGCTCCATCCGTGTGTTACAAACAGTGCATCGTATCCATTCGCTAAATCAATAAAGTACGGACGCGCACTTCGAATTGGTCCAATTCTCTCAGGTAAAGTACTATGGAAGAGAGCGATAAAGCGCGTGACCTCACCTTCTGCCAGCACTTCATAAACTAGATCGGCATCAACAACTCCTGACTGAGGACGGGCTTCGGGTTGGTTGTTAATAACAGCTGCTACGACCCGAGTATCGACCTTCTCACCTGCTCCAGTCCCGTCAACGGGTAAACACTTCCGGACTCATTTCCTTTTTCAATTACCTCATCTTCGTGTGGCTCTTCGGATGGTTCAGCTACAGGCTCCTTCGTCTCTTCGCTGCACGCTCCGATCAATAAGAACGACAGGAAGCCTGCGAGAAAGAGCGTCCTTCTTTTCATTCTCTAACACGACCTTTTCATAAAATTAGCCTTCAGCACCCAAAGCATTCGGAGCGCCTTCTTTTAAAAGTTTCCTACAAGAGCGGAGAAAAGGCGAAACAGCGGAAAAACTCGTCATCACTGTTTCGCAGTAGCTTCTGTCCAAGCTTAGCATAATGCTCTTTGAAAATATAGTAAACACTTTTATAGTTTAACGCATAATTGAAGGAAAGAGTACCATTTTCTTACGCACATCATAAATTCCTTTTGGAGTGACGCGAATGTAAGGCAAATGGGTCGAGGCGAAAAATTGCAGGCTGTACATCGGATCCTCATGCTTGTAGCCACGTTCCCTTAAAAGCTTGACAAATTGTTTCTCATCCTCCATAATTCCTTCCATACTTTTGAGAGATACCATCCCCAGTAACGAGAGGACAATTCGGCCGATTACTTCCCCATTTTCAACAAGCGTCATTCCTCCACCCTGCTCTTTCAAGGCTCGAAATGCAGCAACCATATCTTTAATGCTTTTGCCAATTAAAATAATGTCGCCTGTTCCTGAGTAAGAGCTGGCAAAACCGGACACCTTTGTTGCAAAGCCTTTCAGCATTGTCGTTATCTGCCATTCTCCCCCACGATCGATCATAGCAAAGAAGCTCTCGTCGTGATTATGAGCTAATGCCCGCCCTACTGGTTCCACTGGGATTTGGTAAGGTTTCAGAATGACAGCATTTACCATTTCAATCCCCATCGGGATCGAAAAGTGAAGATCGCTTTCATCTAGATCCCACTTTAGCTCCAGTGGCTTAAGATCATATTTTTCCCAAGGGAAGCTTTTCCCAACATCGTATTGCTTGCCCTCTTTTACAAGCCATTGACCTTTTCCTAAAACAGAGATCGGTGTCGGTTCGTTTAAGCTTGAGAGGAAGTTCAGATGGGCCATACGGCCGGGCGCGATCATTCCTAGTCGGTGATCTAAGTTGTAATATCTTGCTGGATAATAGGTGGCCATTCCATAAGCGTCCTCCGGCTTTAAACCGCTGTCCAGTGCGATTTTTATCAGCTTATCCATAACCCCGTCCTCATAAAATGATGGGGAGGAGCCATCCGTTGTCAAGAGGCAACGATCAAAGCGCTCAATACCGAGTTCCTGCATTTCTTTTAATATATTTGGCAGATCCGGGCGGATCGAAGAATAACGCAAGGACGTAATATAGCCTAAATCTAAGCGTCTAACAGCCTCTTCTCCATTTATCGCTTCATGATCGCTTGTAACCCCAACTAAAGCCATCTGTGACAATGTCTTTTTTGAAGCTCCCGGCAAATGTCCTTCGATCGGTTTGCGCAGCCTCGTCGTTTCCTGTAGCCAATGAAGAATGGAATCGTCTCCTTCAAGAACCTTCGGCCACGAGGTCAATTCCCCTCCCTGAACAACACGATGATGCTCAAGCCACGCTTTCATCTTCGAATTCGGAAAAGGGACATCGTCTTTCAATTCGGTTTGTGAATCATAGCGTGCCCACCAGAACATCGTCGTTGGCAGTTCATCCAATTCCTCGATCATAGAAAGCGCTTTCTTTTCTTCAAGGGCCAAAAAGAAAAGAAGGTTATCATTAATCAGTGTCGTCGTCCCTCGCAAGGCTGCATATTTTGCAAAGCTGTGGGGATTATATAATTGAAACGGATGGGCGTGGTGTTCGATATAGCCTGGCACAATTAAAGAATCCGAGCATTCAACAATTTCTGTGTGTTTACCTAATGAAGGCATCTCGTCCCCAATGTAGACAATCCGGTCCTGGGCAATCCAAATATGCTTCTTTATCCATTGGTGTCGCGCCTGATTCAGATAGGTCGCATTTTTGAGGACGAGTGATGGCGGTTTCTCGCCACGTACAACGGCAAGCTGCTGTCGCATCTTTCTTTTTTGCCAGCGAAATAATCTTTCTGTCACCTGGTCATCACTCTCTTCTTCATTTTCCTTTGTTCCATCGTACCACAAGTATCATGTGAAACTCACTACAATGTCAGTACTTTTCACATAATTATTACATTTACGTACTTTTTTTTGGAAGGAGATGTTACGATGAAACCTAACATCGGACGTGTGAACGCCCTTATACGCATTACGGTTGGGCTTACGATTCTAGCATGCTCAACAGCACAGTTAACGAGAAAGCGGAAAAGCTGCCTTTCTTTTTTTGAGCGCGATTGGAGCAGCGATGAAGGTAGCGGAAGGCATTACCCGGTTTTGTCCAGTTGTTTATTTGCTGCAAAACAAATCAGAGCATATGACTAGCGATTTACACGAAAAGTGAGCAAACCCGTATCAGAAGTATACGCTTTCTGATACGGGTTATGAATGAATCTTTAATTATTTGTCAAATTCCTGTAAAGGAGCTCCTGTCATGAACATGACTGAATTTGCCACTGATTCTATTTTCATTTACGCGTTAATTATTGGCTGTATTGTTGCCGCCATTTTCTTTTTCATGAGAAAGCGTTCGAAATAGCCTTTTTTGCAATATCGCTTCGATAAAATAGCTGCGGGCAATGAATCGTTTTAATCGACCGATATGCTTTTTCTTGCGCGACTGAAATCGTATCGCCTCTAGCCGCAATTAACAGGACACGTCCACCATTTGTTTGCCATTGCTCCTTCACCTTCTTTGTTCCAGCATGAAACAGCAGGGCGTCTTGATCGACCTGCCCCAACCCTTCAATAACGGCCCCATTCTCATAAGCCTTCGGATACCCTTTACTGGCCATCACAATGCCGACAATGGCTTCCTCAGTCCAATGAAGCTGCGGCGAACGATTGTCCAATAACGTCTCTATAGCATCGATTAAATCTGATTCCAGACGAGGTAAAACAACCTGGGTTTCTGGATCGCCAAAACGAACGTTGAATTCGATAACTTTTGGTCCAAGATCCGTCATCATCAAACCTGCATAAAGGATACCTGTAAGTGGCCGCCCCTCTGCCAGCATCGCTTCTGCTGTCGGCTGTAAAACCGAAGCGACTGCCTCGTCTATGTCCTTCTGCTTGAATTGAGGCACCGGTGAATAAGCACCCATTCCTCCTGTGTTTGGCCCTTGGTCCTGATCATAGGCGCGCTTATGATCCTGCGCAGCAACCATTGGATTACGCGATCTCGGTGGACAAAAGCCATTAATGACAGCTCTTCTCCTACCAAATATTCTTCAATGACAACACTTGCACCTGCATCGCCGAAAGCCTGATTCAGCAGCATTTCTGCCAAAGCTTCGATCGCTTCTTTTTCCGTCATTGCGACGATAACACCTTTTCCAGACGCCAACCCATCGGCTTTAATGACAATCGGTGCTCCCACGTCTTTGACGTAAGCAACGGCCTGCTCATAATCTGTAAACGTTTCATACGCTCCGGTCGGGATCGAATACTTTTTCATGATGCTTTTTGCATAGGATTTACTTCCTTCTAAAAGGGCCGCTTCCCGAGTCGGGCCAAAAACCTTCAGCCCTTCTGCCTCAAAACGATTAACGATCCCAGCAAGAAGAGGCACCTCAGGTCCGACAATCGTCAAGCCGACTTCGTTTTCCTTCGCAAAAGAAACCAGTCCATCGTGATCGTCCTCTGCCAGCGAAACAACGGTTGCGACATCTTCCATTCCGGCGTTACCTGGGGCCACGAATACTTGATTCACTCGTTTACTTCCAGCAGCCTTCCATGCTATCGTATGCTCCCGGCCTCCGCTTCCGATAATTAAAACATTCACCATCCGATTCCCCTTCCTTGTATTCGTCCTTGGAAAAGTAATAACAGCTACGTCCATGCAAACAACTGCATTCTCTCCTTCGGCAGACAGCTGCTCATCAAACGACTACATCATTTATGAGCACGCTGTCTTTACTCGGACAAATCCGATTTATAGCGACAATTCATTACCGCCAAAAAGCAACCCCAATTCGCTACCTCACTCATTTAATGTTTAAAATGTCGAACTCCTGTAAATACCATCGCTATTCCGTACTGGTCCGCCATATCGATTGATTCCTGGTCACGAATCGACCTCCTGGCTGAATAATAGCGGTTACTCCCGCTTTTCCGGCGACTTCTACAGTATCCCCCATCGGGAAGAACGCATCTGACCCTAAGACAGCCCCTTGACTGCGTGCGCCGGCCTGTTCGAGCGCAATAGACGCAGCACCAACTCGATTCATTTGTCCCGCACCGATTCCAACTGTCATTTGTCCATTCGTTAACACAATGGCATTCGACTTCACGTGCTTGACTACCTTCCAGGCAAGCTTGAGGGCTTCCCATTCCTCCTTCGTCGGCTCTCGCTTCGTCGGAATCGAAATCGTTGCGTCATCAAGGCTATGGCGGTCCTCATCTTGAACGAGTAAACCGCCATGAACCGAGGTCAATGCTTGTTCCGGCTTATCGCCCTTTGCTAAATTAATCGTTAGCAAACGCAAATTCTTCTTAGCTGTTAAAACATCTAACGCCTCTTTCGCAAACGATGGTGCAATAATGATTTCCAAGAAAATCTCTTTCAGTTTTAATGCTGTTGCTTGATCAACCTCTCGATTCAACGCAATGATCCCACCAAAATAGATACCGGATCGGCTTCATAGGCACTGTCAAAAGCAGCTGAAATCGTCGTTCCTGTCCCAACACCACATGGGTTCATATGCTTAACAGCGACCGCGGCCGGACCGGTAAACTCCTTCACAATCGCTAGCGCAGCATTAGCGTCATTTATATTATTGTAGGAAAGTTCTTTTCCGTGTATTTGATCAGCGCAGGCAATTGAGCCTCCTTCGGCGAGCGGCTTTTCGTAAAACGTAGCTTGCTGGTGAGGGTTCTCGCCATAGCGTAAGCTTTGTTTTTTTCTTATACGTAACCGTCAGCGATTCTGGTGACTGTTCACCGACGGCATTCGTTAAATACTCGGCAATGACTGCATCATATGCCGCCGTTTGACGAAAAACTTTCGCGGCAAGACGCTGACGTGTCTCCTCGGAAACTTCACCTTCCGCATCAAGCTCTGAAAGAACGACTTCATAATCGATCGGATCAATAACGACTGTCACATGCTGATGATTTTTTTGCCGCAGAACGCAGCATGCTCGGACCACCGATATCAATATTTTCAATTGCTTCGGCAAATGTCGTTTCTTCCTTGGCGATCGTTTGTTGGAATGGATAAAGGTTAACAACGACCAGATCAATCGGGGTGATTTGATGCTCATTGAGCTGGAACCAATGCTCAGCTTTATTTCGCATCGCTAAAAGGCCGCCATGAATATGGGGATGTAGTGTTTTCACGCGACCATCAAGGATTTCTGGAAACCCAGTCACATCAGAAATGCTGACAACAGGAACGCCGGCCTCTTCCAAAGTTCGTTTCGTTCCACCTGTCGAAATGATTTCGACACCTTTCTCTGTCAGCTGACGAGCAAACGGGACAATGCCTTCCTTATTCGAAACGCTGACCAATGCTCTTTTTATCATGAATCTTTAACCCCTTTCATCGTAAACAACGACTGTAGCGTAGCCGGATAAAGCTGATGCTCAACCGCTTGAATTTTTTTCCGCTAAACTTTCTTTCGTCTCTGCATCGCTAATGTTGACCATTTCCTGGGCAATGACCGGTCCTGTGTCCATCCCTGCATCGACATAATGAATCGTGACACCTGTCTGCCGTACTCCCGCTTGTAAAGCTTGACCAACTGCGTCAAGGCCGGGAAAGGCAGGTAAAAGCGATGGATGGATGTTGACGATTTTATTTTCGTACGCATCAAGCAAGGTTGCTCCGAGAAGGCGCATATAGCCAGCAAGAACAACAAATTGCACTCGATGTGCCCGCAGCGCTTCAACAATCGTTTGTTCATACTCCGCTTTAGTTGCATACTGTTTCGGCTCGAACAAATAGGTAGGAATTTGATGCGTATCAGCGCGTTGCACGACTCGTGCTTGTGGCTTATCACTGACAATCAAGGCAATTTCTGCATCAAGCTGCTTTTGCTGAATCGCATCGATAATCGCCTGAGCATTCGTTCCACTTCCTGAAGCAAATATAGCTATTTTCATTGATCAATGCCCCCAATGGATATACCATTTCCTTCCTTAACCCGTCCGAGCACGTATGCCTGTTCCCCTTCTTCTTCGAGCTGGAGAATAATCTTCTCCTTCTCATCAGCCGGAGCGACGATGACCATTCCGATCCCCATATTGAACGTTGAAAACAGCTCTCGATCCGTCAATGAGCCGTATTCCTTCAGCAACCCGAAAATAGGCGGTACTGGCCATGTTATTGCTCCGATTTCAACTGCAACCCCTTCAGGTAGCATGCGCGGAATATTTTCGTAAAATCCGCCGCCGGTAATATGAGCGAGACCGTGAATAGTTCTTTCCTTTAAACAGGCCAAAACGGGCTTCACATAAATTCTCGTCGGCTTGAGCAGTTCATCACCCAATGCTCCTTCTAGCCCACTGAGAGTATCCTCAAGGGAAAGCTTATGTTCATCAAGAAAAATTTTTCGGACAAGAGAGAAGCCGTTACTGTGAAGTCCGTTCGAAGCTAATCCGATAACGACATCACCCGGCTGAATGTTCTCTCCGGTCAATAACTGGCTTTTTTTCCACAGCACCGACGGCAAAACCGGCTACATCGTATTCCTCTGGCTATACAGGCCAGGCATTTCTGCTGTTTCTCCACCAATCAGAGCACAGCCCGCCTTTACACAGCCATCAGCAATTCCTTTCACTATGCTTTCAAGCTGCTCAGGGTCTGCTTTCCCACACGCAATATAGTCAAGAAAGTAAAGGGGCTCAGCTCCCTGAACGACAATATCATTCACACACATCGCTACTGCATCGATACCAATCGTCTCATGACGATCGAGCAAAATGGCAAGCATCAGCTTCGTTCCGACTCCGTCAGTTCCTGAGACGAGCACAGGCTCCTTGAGGTTCAGAGCGGACAGGTCAAACATTCCGCCAAAGCCGCCGAGCCCACCTAAAACGCCTAGGCGACTCGTTCGGTTAACATGAGACTTCATTCGCCTAACAGCCTCATAACCTGCTTCAATATCGACACCTGCTTTTTATACGCTTCTGACATGCTTTACCTCCTTAATATTGAACAGAACTCGTTGTTAACAACAGCCCATCTGGAAGTGTAACTCACCCAGGGTCCATTCCTGTTAATCGATTTTTTATGCCTTTGCATACGGGTGAAGCGTATCAGGGTAAATTTCGGTCGGATATTGGCCGGTAAAACAGGCTAGACACTGTCCACAGCTCGATTCGTCGTCTGAACGGCCAATGCCCTTCGTTAACCCTTCCGTTGACAAAAAGACAAGCGAGTCGGCACCCATCATCTCCCGCATCTCCTCGATCGAATGCTGAGATGCGATCAGTTCTCCTGATGTAGACGTATCAATCCCGTAAAAGCAAGGGTGCTTAATTGGTGGTGAACTAATTCGGACATGAACCTCCAATGCACCTGCCTCGCGCAGCATCTTCACGATTCGTCGGCTCGTAGTCCCGCGCACGATCGAATCATCGATCATCACTACACGTTTGCCTTCAACGACACCGCGAACAGCGGAAAGCTTCATCTTCACTCCTTGCTCACGTAGTTCTTGAGAGGGCTGGATGAACGTCCGGCCGACATAGCGGTTTTTTATCATTCCGAGTTCATAAGGAATACCGGTTTGCTCAGCATAGCCAATCGCCGCAGAAATGCTTGAATCCGGTACACCAGTCACGACATCAGCTTCAACAGGGGCCTCCAAAGCAAGCTGCTTCCCTAAATTTGCGCGCGGTATGAACATTGATCCGCTCAATGTTGCTGTCCGGGCGAGCAAAATATACGTATTCCATGCTGCAAATGGCCCTTTTCGCCGAATGAACAAACTGCTCTGATCTTAAGCCGTGATCATCAATGATAACCAGCTCTCCAGGCTGGACATCGCGCTCATAAGTAGCCCCGATCAGATCAAACGCACACGTTTCCGACGAGACAACATAGGCCTCTCCTAGCCGACCGATCGATAACGGACGGAGCCCGTTTGGATCGAGTGCGACCATTAGTTGCTCCTCAGTCATAATCGCAAAGGCATACGCGCCTTTCAGCATCGCGAGAGAATTTCGTAGCTGCTCTTCCAAGGGAAGAAATCCGCTCCGCTTCATGAGATGAGCAAGCACTTCCGTATCCGATGTAGATTGAAAAATACTTCCTTGGCTTTCGAGCTGATGCTTTAAATTGGTCGCATTGACAAGGTTGCCATTATGAGCAATCGCCAAGCTCCCCTTTTGCGAGCGAAAAAGAAGTGGCTGAACGTTCGCCATTCCTCCTCCTCCAGCGGTAGCATATCTAGCGTGTCCTATCGCCGCTTTCCCCTGTAAAGATGAAAGCGTGTCCTCGCGGAACACGTCGTTCACTAATCCTAATCCTTTATGAACCGATAATTGTTTACCATCCGAAACGACAATGCCGGCTCCTTCCTGGCCGCGGTGCTGGAGCTATGCAAGCCGTAATAAGTGATTTGCGCGGCATCCTTATGACCCCAAATCGCAAATACACCGCATTCTTCGTTTAAGCCTTTGATTTCAGCAAACATGGAATGGCTCCTTTCCAAGCCGTTACAATTTCATTTTGGGTACAATCAATGAGCGTCTTATCGCCTTCACCTTGAATAACAAGCCGTGCACGCTCCGTTACTTTTCCGATACATGTCGCATTTAGCAATTGCTCAAAAGCTGCGCGATGTTCCGGCTTGACCGTGACGATAAACCGGGATTGTGACTCAGCAAATAAAGCGGGAACGGTCGTACCTGCAAGCTTCACTTCCGCGCCTATTTCCCCAGCAGTCATACATTCAGCCAAGGCAACACTTACTCCACCTTCAGCAACATCGTGTGCTGATGCGACAAGCCCTTGTCGGATTGCCTCAAGCAGCTGCGCCTGACGCTCCCGCTCTTCCTCCAAGTCAATGGACGGAGCTTTTCCAGATATGCTTCCTTCGATCAGCTTTTGCAGCTCGCTTCCGCCAAATTCTGCCTTCGTTTCGCCGATGAGATAAATCAAATCGCCTGGGTCTTTAAAAGCCTGTGTCGTAATATGGGCAATATCCTCAATTAACCCGACCATGCCAATGACCGGAGTAGGATAAATCGCCTCTCCGTTCGTCTCGTTATAAAGCGAGACATTTCCACCAATAACAGGTGTGTTCAAGATACGACAAGCCTCGCTCAATCCGTCAGTAGACGCTTCGAGCTGCCAGAAAATTTCCGGTTTATCCGGACTGCCGTAATTCAAGCAATCTGTGACGCCAAGAGGTATGCCTCCCGAACAAACGATATTACGTGCGGCCTCTGCAATGGCGATCTTGCCACCGACCTCTGGATCAAGGTATAAATAACGAGAATTACAATCCGTCGTCATGGCGAGCGCTTTTTTCGTTCCGCGAATTCGAACAACAGCGGCATCAGAGCCTGGACTGACGAAGGTATTCGTCTGTACCATAAAGTCATATTGGTCGTAGACCCACTCCTTGCTAGCGATAGTTGGCGCCGCGAGAAGCTTTAGAAAGGTATCCTTATAATCAGTAACGACGGGTATTGCCGGCTCTTGTTTTTGGAAGGCTTGATAATAAGCCGGCACTTTTGACGGCTTATGGTATACCGGTGCTTCCTCAGCAAGCGCATCAACCGGTACATCTGCGACGACTCCCCCTTGTGAAGCAATCGTAATCGCTTGTCAGCCGTTACATGACCTACTTCGGCCGATAGAAGTCCCCAACGCTCAAAAATTTCTTTAATTTCAGCTTCACGTCCCTTTTTGACAACGATCAGCATACGCTCTTGAGACTCAGACAGCATCATTTCATAAGGTGTTATTCCCGTTTCGCGCTGTGGTACAAGATCTAGATTCATTTCGATTCCTGAGCCTGCTTTACTCGCCATTTCAGCAGATGACGATGTGAGCCCGGCCGCTCCCATGTCCTGAATTCCGACCAGCGCATCCGATTGAACGAGCTCAAGGCACGCTTCGAGTAAAAGCTTCTCCATGAACGGATCGCCGACTTGGACCGCCGGGCGCTTCTCTTCAGAGCTTTCGCTAAGTTCTTCAGACGCGAAAGTTGCGCCATGAATTCCATCGCGCCTGTGCTGGCGCCAACATACATTACCGTATTCCCGATTCCCTTCGCCTGGCCTTTCTGGATATCCTTATGGTCGATCAAGCCGACGCACATTGCATTGACAAGCGGGTTGCCTTCATAGCAAGGATCAAACTGCACTTCCCCGCCAACCGTCGGAACACCGATACAGTTTCCATAACCGGCAATACCGGCAACAACCTCTTCAAATAAATAACGAACCTTCGCCGATTCCAATTCCCCGAAACGTAAGGAATTCAATAACGATATCGGTCTAGCCCCCATTGAAAATATATCGCGAAGAATACCTCCAACACCGGTGGCTGCCCCTTGATATGGCTCAATTGCAGATGGGTGGTTGTGGCTTTCGATTTTAAATACAACGGCCTGTTCATCGCCAATATCGATAATCCCCGCGCCTTCTCCAGGTCCTTGTAGCACGTTTTTCCCTTCGACCGGGAATTTCTTTAGTAGGACTTTTGAGTTTTTATAGCTGCAGTGCTCGGACCACATGACCGAAAAAAAGGCCGGTTTCTGTATAGTTGGGCGTCCGTTCAAGAATGTTTTCAGCAAGGCAAATTCCTCATCGGTTAATCCCATTTCACGATATAGCTTTTCTTCCTTTATGCGAGCAGCTGTTGGTTCAAGTAGTAGCGACACGAGATTCCCTCCAATTTCGTAAAATCGATTGAAACAGCTGTAAACCATCCGCACTTCCGAGCAACGCTTCGACAGCCCGCTCAGGGTGCGGCATCATACCAAGCACATTGCCTGCTTCATTGACAATACCGGCGATATGATTGCGTGAGCCATTCAGAGAGTTGACATAACGGAAGACGACCTGCTTGTTTTCTTCCAGACGAACAAGTGTCGCTTCATCACATTCATAGTTCCCTTCACCATGGCAACCGGAATCGTGACAATTTCTCCTTCCTCGTAGCCACTCGTAAACAAAGTATCGGCATTTTCGACCTTTAGCTCGACCGGGCGGCAAATAAACTTCAGATCTTGATTCCGCTTCATCGCTCCCGGCAATAAACCAGCTTCCAGCAATATTTGAAAGCCATTGCAAACACCTAAAATCGGTTTCCCGCTTTCGGCTGCCCGAATTACAGCCTCCATGACCGGAGCAAAGCGAGCAATGGCGCCTGAGCGCAAATAATCCCCGTGCGAAAAACCACCAGGTAGTAAAATTCCGTCAAAGCCGTCCAGCGACGTTTCCTGATGCCAAACATATTCAACCTCGGCACTAACCCGTCTTTGATCGCATGAAACATATCCGTATCACAGTTTGACCCCGGGAAGACGATTACCGCAAACCTCATGGCGATACAACCTCCTCAATTTCAAAGCGGTAGTCTTCAATGACTGTATTGGCAAGAAGCTTTTCACACATTTCCTTTATACGTACGTCAACATGGTCGATCGTCTGAACGGTAAGCTCCATATATTTTCCAATCCGTACATCCTCCACTTCATCGTATGCCATCGCGTGCAATGACTTCTTGACAGCAACGCCCTGCGGATCTAGAACACTTTCTCTTAACGTTACAAACACCTTCACCTTGTACATAATACGCCTCCCTGATTGTTAACTGTTTAAAGCTTTTCGATTCGCGCCAGAATTTCCTGGTAGCCATCCTGCAAGCTGCCGAGATTCCGGCGAAATAAATCCTTATCGAGCCGTTCATTCGTTTCAATGTCCCACAGTCGGCACGTATCGGGCGAAATTTCGTCCGCCAGCAGAAGCGTGCCTTCCTTCGTCCGCCCAAACTCGAGCTTAAAATCTATTAACCTGACACGAATGGCAGTAAAAAATTTCACGAGCTGTTCATTAACAAGCAACGCCTGCTGTTTCAACACTTCTACCTCATCCGGAGTAGCAGCTTGCAAAATCGCTATATGATCCTCAGAAATGAACGGGTCACCCAGTTGATCGTCCTTGTAATAAAATTCGACGAGCGGGCGCGGCAAAGGTGTCCCTTCCTCAATTCCTAGCCTTTTTGCCATGCTTCCGGCAACGACATTCCGAACAACGACTTCCAACGGTACGATTTCTACCTTCCGAACGAGCTGCTCCGTGTCTGACAACCGTTTGACAAAGTGACTTTCCAGCGCATGCTCTTGCAAATACTTAAAAATGCGAGTTGAGATTTCATTGTTTAAGCGGGCTTTGCCAGCCAATGTATCCTTTTTCTCCCCATTAAAAGCAGTCGCGTCATCCTTGTAGCTAACCCAAAGCAGCTCGTCATCATTTGTTTGATAGATTTTTTTTGCCTTTCCTTCATATAAAAGTGCTCGTTTCTCCATTTCGCCCCTCCGCTCGTGCCATAGTCTTATTCGTTCAGTCCAAGTCTGGCAAAAATAGTTTCGACATGCTTCAGATGATGATCGTAGTTAAAGCAAGCCGCAATTTCAGCTGGGGAAAGGACAGCCGTCACTCTCTCCTCCGCTTCAATAAGCTCACGGAATTGGATTCCTTTTTCCCATGCCTCCATCGCTTTCGGCTGTACAAGGTCATAGGCTTCCTCACGAACCATCCCTTTGTCGATTAAGGTGAGCAACACGCGTTGGGAGTAAATTAGACCATAGGTACGAGTCATGTTCCGCTTCATATTTTCAGGGAAAACCGTTAATTGTTTAACAATGCTGCCAAACCGATTCAGCATATAGTTCAAGGCGATTGTCGCATCCGGTAAAATGACTCGCTCCGCCGAGGAATGAGAAATATCGCGCTCATGCCAAAGCGGAACATTTTCGTAAGCCGTCAGCATGTATCCACGAATAACACGTGCCATCCCAGTCATATTCTCCGAGCCAATCGGGTTCCGCTTATGCGGCATCGCTGATGAGCCTTTTTGTCCTTTCGCAAAAAATTCTTCGACCTCACGCGTTTCACTTTTTTTGCAGTCCGCGTATTTCAACCGAAAATTTTTCAATTGAAGTTGCGATTAAGGCAAGAGCGCTCATATATTCGGCATGGCGGTCACGCTGCAGCGTTTGTGTAGAGATTGGAGCGGCCTTCAGACCGAGCTTTTCGCAAACGTATTGTTCAATGGCCGGATCAATATTGGCATAAGTCCCGACAGCACCCGATAATTTACCGACTCGCACCCCTTCAGCTGCATGCTCAAACCGTTCAATGTTCCGTTTCATTTCTTCGTACCAAAGCGCTAGCTTCAGTCCGAACGTTGTTGGCTCAGCATGGACACCGTGCGTACGTCCATCATAACCGTAAATTTATGTTCGATGGCTTTTTCCTTCAAGATGTCGAGAAAACGATTCAAATCCTTAAGAAGTATCGCATTAGCTTGCTTCAATAAATAAGATAACGCCGTGTCGACGACATCGGTTGAGGTCAAGCCGTAATGAACCCATTTCCTTTCATCCCCAAGCGTCTCCGAAACGGCGCGGGTAAAGGCAACTACATCGTGCCGAGTTTCTTCTTCTATTTCGAGAATGCGTTTAATATCAAAGCTAGCATGTTCACGAATTTTCTTTACGTCTTCCTTCGGGATCTCACCAATCTCGGCCCAAGCCTCACAGGCAACGATCTCGACTTCAAGCCATGCCTGATAGCGGTTTTCATCTGTCCAAATCGCTCCCATTTCCGGCCGTGTATATCGTTCAATCATTCGTTCCGCCTCCAGATAGTTTATTTTCATCCTGCCACGCGCGCAAACGCTTTTGAGCTTCATCTGTTGAAGCAGCCATGACGGTAAGGTGGCCCATTTTTCGCTTTGGCTTGGCGTCCTTTTTACCGTATAAATGAAGCTTAATTTCTCCCAAATTTCGACAACCGGCTACCGCGCCTTCGAACTGTTCGCCAAGAATATTCTCCATAACGACTGGACGATGCAGCGTCGTTGGCCCGAGCGGCAATCCGCAAATCGCGCGAATGTGCTGTTCAAATTGCGACGTTTCACAGGCTTCAATCGAATAATGGCCCGAATTATGAGGCGTGGTGCCAGCTCATTAACGAATAGCTCACCATCCTCCGTGACGAATAACTCAACAGCAAGCGTGCCAACCATGTCAAGCCCTTTGGCCAGACGGAGCGCAAGCCGTCTCGCTTCTGCCTGAAGCGCTTCTGATTCTCGCGCCGGTACGATCGACTGATAGAGAATGCTATTGCGATGAATGTTTTCAGCCACCGGCAATGCCCTCGCCTCTCCGCTCGTTGAACGTGAGACAATAACCGAAATCTCGCGGCGAAAGCGGACGAATGCCTCTAGTACCAGCTCACCGTGTGCCAGTAAGGCTGAGGCTGCGTTTCCAGCTCCTCTAGGCTATGAACAAGCGCTTGTCCTTTCCCGTCGTACCCACCTTCACACGTCTTCAATACTGCCGGAAAGCCAATTCGTTCGGCAGCCCCAGCCACATCTTTTTCAGAACGAATGGCGGTGAAGGGAGCGACCTGAAACCGTTGCGCCTCAATCGTCTCCTTTTCGCGCAGCCGGTTCTGAGTGAGGTGTAGCAGCTTGTGCCCTTGCGGAAAATAGCTTTGTTCAGCAAGCCAGCTCGCCGTATTTTCGTCAATATTTTCAAATTCATATGTAATAAGATCTGACACATTTGCGAGCTGAAGAGCCCCCTCCCGTTCATTGTAGGCGGCCTCAACGACAACATCTGCGACCTGGGCACAGGGAGAGTCAGGAGTCGGCTCCAAGACGGCAATTCGATAGCCCATCTGCTTAGCAGCAAGCGCCATCATCCGGCCAAGCTGCCCCCCGCCGATAATTCCGATTGTAGAGCCTGGTTGAATGCATCGACTCATAGCGTATCACTGCTTTCTAGCACAGCCTGTTCTGTTTTCTTTCTTCTGTCTAGTAATCTCGCTTGTACGTCTGGATCAAACGCACCGATGATTTGCGCCGCAAGTAAACCGGCATTCGTTGCCCCAGCCTTTCCTATGGCTACCGTTGCAACCGGAACACCACCCGGCATTTGCACGATTGACAGTAAGGAATCAAGCCCTTGAAGTGCTTTCGATTGAACAGGGACACCGATAACAGGTAATACGGTTTTCGCAGCAACCATTCCCGGCAAGTGAGCAGCGCCCCCGGCTCCGGCAATAATTGTTTTTAAACCTCTTGCCTCTGCTTCTTCTGCATAACGATACATCAAATCGGGCGTACGGTGTGCCGACACGACCTTTTTCTCATAAGGAATTCTCAATTCGTCAAGCACCCTACACGTATGGCTCATCGTGTCCCAGTCAGAAGTACTCCCCATAATCACGCCGACAACAGGCTTCATAATTTCTCCCTCTCTTCATCACTTTACTTTTCTTCCACTCCACTTTTACACAACAAAAGCGCAGAATTAGTTTTCTTTTTCTGCATTTCGAGAGAAAGTAAGCTAATTCTGCGCTTCATGGGATGCCAAAGCAAACCCCAGACCTAGGAAGGCACGGAATCGATTAAAAGATGTCCAAAAAAAACGTCACAAAAACGTCTGCAATGACCATTTTGAACACTCGTAAAACACTTTCCCTCATAGTCCGCTCATTTTCGGTGAACAGGTAGAAACTTATGGGCCATATCCCCAAAATTATACGAGGTATTATTTTGATTTCTGTTCTTTTCCTCCTCAATCTTACCGATATTTTCGACGATTGTCAATAAAAAGTCGAACATTTAACCACTCTTATCAATCATTGTTCGTCTTCTTTTAAAACCGCTTCAAAAATGATTTTTTTGACGGACAGGTACGTATTCAATAGTTCCATTTTTCTTTTTCTCTTCAAAGACAGGCTTCTCAATCCGCTTGCTCGGAGTATAGCCTTCGGCATTCATCCGTGCCAAGCAAGCGGATAATGTTTCCCCTTCTCCTACCTCGAAGCTTTTTTTTCCTTTGCTTTGTCAATGGTCCTCTCCTCACTTTTCGTATTTCGGTAAAAAAACGGCGGCGCCCCTCAAACACTTGACTGTAATTAGTCGCCTGCTTTAACGCCTTCTCCTCCTCCTTAATTCTGATTGAAAGGACGAGTCCATTCAACAGTGTAAATACGAGCGCAGTAACGTATGCTTGGAAAATAAGAGGCAGCGCAATAATTTCGATCATTACAACGGCATAGTTTGGATGACGAATATAGCGGTAAGGGCCCCTTGCGACGACTTTTGCATGTGGCAATATCATAATTCTCGTATTCCAAAAGCGCCCGAGCGAAAGTAAAGCCCAGCAACGACCGGCTTGAGCAAGCAAAAACAAAACCGAAGGAATAATCGCCCATGCAGCTATCGTCCGCTCAAAAAAAGTGCACCTCTAGCAGCAGCGATATAAAAAACAAAATGTGGAGAGCGACGAGCAAGAAATAATGCTCTCTCCCCGTCTCATATCCTCCTTGCTGCTTAATCCAGTTCGCATTTTTTTTGAGCAATAATCACCTCAACGATCCGTTGCAAAACGACAGCACCAATCAACACATACTCAACAGCCATTAATGAATCGCCTCCCATTGCAGAAGGGCAAGCTCTGAACAAAAGCCGGGTCCAAGCGCCGTCACTAACCCATAATCACCTGGCTCTCGCCGCTGCTCCATAAACTGCTTTAGAACATACATCACGGTCGGCGACGACATATTGCCGTTTGCTCTCAAAACCTTGCGCGATTGTTCCGTTTTTTTCCTTCGGCAATGACAAGGCCTTTTCGTAAGCTTCCAGTACCTTTTTTTTCCACCAGGATGTGCAATGAATGCATCGACTTGTCCAAGCTCAAGGCCTTGCCCTTGCAAGAACTGTTCAACATTCGGCTTTAACCATTTCTCGACAACGGCTGGAATGCTTTTCGAGAAAACGACATGGAGACCGGAATCCTTCACTTCCCAGCCCATCACTTCTTCCGAATTAGGCATTAATGTCGAATGAACGGCCTTTACGACTGGTCGTACCGGTTTAGCGACACGCTTGAGCAGAGCGGAATGCTCCCCAGACACGAGCGTACACGAGACGCCGTCGGCAAATAAAGATGTACCGATTAGGTTGCTTTTAGAATGATCATTCCGCTGAAAGGTCAAACTACATAATTCGATGCAAACGACGAGAACATTTTCCTCCGGAAACGCCCGACAGTATTCATACGCCCGGCTCAAGCCTGCCGCTCCACCAGCACAGCCCAATCCCCAAATCGGAATTCGCTTCGTATGAATCGAAAATGGAAGTTGGTTCATCATCCTTGCATCAAGGCTCGGTGTCGCCATTCCCGAGCTTGAGACGACAATCATCGCGTCGATTTCTTTTTCGGACACCGGCTCATTCAAGAACTGACTATGTAAGCAAGAGCGAATCGCAGCTGAGCCGAACTCCGTTCCAAGCTTAATATACAAATCGTTTCGTTCCTGCAAGGAGCGGTTTTTTTTCGAACCAATGAATCGGTACTGCGAAATACCGTTCATCGATCTGCCCGTTGGAAAAAACGGTCAACAGTCTTTCGATATCGGTGTAGCTCTCACTAAAGAGCTCTCTAGCAAATTCCATCGTCGTTTCCTGCCTTAACCGATGGGGAGGTGTAAATGTACTGACTGAGAGAATAGAGGACATATGTATATCTCCTAACCTTAAATATTTTACGATTAGCTTTTCCTCTTGTTCTCCTTTCATTCCTTGTTCATCATATTCTACGGCTCGTTGCTTTTCTAGCTTTTTTTTCAAATGAACTGTCCAAATCCTTAATAATTCGAGCTCTTGTTGCGGGTAATAGCTCGTTCGCTCGTATTACCTTATAAGCAAAAACTATCGTGAGCGAAGTACTGACGTTGATTTCACGCTTCTAGGGACTAGAAAATTGAGGGGCTTCTAAAGGTTAAAAGCCCAATTCCTAAGCATTAATTTAGGAACTAGGCTTGGTTCGTTTCACTATTAAAGAGCCATTTAGTAAGAAGAAGCTCCTATTGGCTGATATTTCGGAAGAGCATTTATGCTCTCTTTTTAGAGAGAAGCACCTATTAGCTTTGTTAATAACTGCCGTCCATAGTCCTCCCACTCTGCATTATCTGTGTTGATCTCCATCATAGGAACTAAGGATTGTTTCGCACACGTACGCAATTTTTCTTGATCCGCCAAGAACTTTTCACATGCTTCAGTAACTGATGAATGATCTTTCAATATATATGACTTCCAGTCTTCACCGCGACTTACAATAAACCTAGGCTCAACTGCATCCGGTGACAACGTTAAGAGTACACATTGGGCATTTAGTTTTGATAATCGTTGCTCCAACGCCTCTATTTCCGTACTACTTCCATATGCACCACGATGATTTAAATGGAATCTCTCCAATATATAAAACACACCACTTGTTAAATTGGTATGACCAAGAGAGTAATTCCAATTATGTAGTAGTTCGAGGTAATCAACATGAAGCTTTAATAATTCGATATGTTCATTCTGTTGCATGGATCGTAACTGACCATGATCTTGATGAAGAACCTGTGAATAGTGCTCACTTACTGAAATCATTGTTCTCTGGACATTTGGAGTCTGACTATGTACTTTCTTTAACGCGGACAATAGGGATGTTTTACCTGCCGTTGACAATCCTTCAATAATTATTCCCTGGATCAAATAACCACCCCTTCAGATACATACTATTTCTTACTCCCTCCTACTCAAATGTCAGGAGCTTCGTCTACCTGCTGACTTTCAAAGGGAGGTCTATATTCTTTACTGGGAGCACACCAAGGTTAATGTGATAGATTGTCTTGGTGCAAACCTTGGCTTCTTCAAAAAGTTTGTAGGTGTTCACATACCTACATATCGCATCAGGAGACCATCGATGGACTTGCACCTTTTCAACAGCAAAATGAATGAATTCAGCGGCATAGCAGTATACGTCAAAACCTCGATTATGGTCAAAATCTTTTGTTCTGAACAGTATCACAGAAAATTGAAGACTTTTTTTTACAAAACATGGGCTGTAGTATATAATTTTTTTTCAAGACGCATCGGCAGAGTGAAATAGAAAGGTGAGGAATGAGATGAAAAAATTTATATTTTACGGACTTATATTGACCATACTTGTTATATCGGTTGGATGTAGTGACCCGAAAGATCATGCTAAAGAAATTACTAAAGAAGAAACAGCGAACAAAAGTGAGTTGACAGAACAACAGGAGAGGGAATTAAGCGAACTTGCAGAGGGATTCCCAAGGGATGCAGCGGAATTCTTACTAAAAGAGTTCGGTGAAACTGCTAATATTGATTCTACACTAGTAGCAGATGATTACTATGTACTTGATAAACGAGAAATGGACGATGAATTAATGCGGTTTTATAAAGAACCACGCCATTTAGTATCTGAAATCTCTCGGTTTGATGACAATGATAATGAAATAAACGGGTTGTCCGTAACATTATTAGGAGATATTGAGAAAGATCCTGAAGCAACTTATATTGAACGGTTAAAAGATACGAAAAAGGTATTGGATTTCTTATTTGAATACGATAATCAAGAATATGATGTACATACGGTTGAATGGTCTTATCCAATAAAAGCTAATGCTAGCATTGAACATTATAGTGGTATTAATAATATTATTATTGCTGAGGCAGTAACGAGAGAGCAATATGAAACTGAATGGGAAACAGTTGATTTTGAAAATGTAAACATGAATGAAATACGAAATATAAATAGTGCGCCGATAGTAGATAGTAATTTGCTCATCCCCTATACAGATCGCCTTGATCGGCATGATGAACTTGGAACGACCTATAATGTCAATGGATTAAGCGTTACCCTTGAGAAAGCTGAAAGATTAGATGAATATGACGGCGTTCCAATTGAGAAATTTTGTACGGTTGAAGAGCGAAACTGCAATTCTTTTATAAAAACGAAATTTGTTATTAAAAACGATCGAGATTATGATATGGCTGGTTTTTCAACATTTATTTTTGGTCTCGGTTGGACAATGAGTGATGGTCAAGTACAAGAGACCGCCCCAATGATCGATGCGGCTAATGGATTTGATTTTTCCAATTTATATTATGACATTTTAGTGCGTTCGGGTGAGAAAAAGGAGTTTGAAGTTGTGTTTGCTGACTATAATGATGTTGAACACCAAGCGATAAACTTAACAACTATGTATTTGATCGAGTTGGCGATGATACAGATTTTATTGGACCAGTTGATC
>BAXO01000025.1 GCA_001310555.1 Bacillus sp. JCM 19058 | reverse complement strand
AAAAAACTGTTTAGTTTTTATTTTTCAACTGAGACAATGGCATATGTTCTATGATTTGCCCTTCTCTAATAGAAATGATACAAGGAATGATCTTAACACCTAATTCGAAGAGTAACTCACGATTACTTTTGATAGCTTCAGAGCTATTTACAATAAGACATGCATCTTTCACTTCAGAAAAGTACTCATTAATTTCAGAATAAATTGAATATAACTGAGGTTCCGTTATTGGATCGGCCAAGAGTAAAAAAAACCAGTAAAAACTTTTTATATATTGTTCTTTAAATTCTTTTAATGTATCATTCTCTTTCTAAAAAGAGAAAACCGATAATAACTTTTCGTAGATATAAGTATAGCGCTGTAAAGATTATTAAAGACATCATTATGATAATCCAAAAGTCCAAAGAAAATTCACCTCAAAATATTATAGTTTAAAATGTGTGCCTAAGAATCCTATTTTAAATTTTTACCTTTATTGAATCTTTAAAAATCTAACGACAATTCGGATGTACTGACCCATCTGCTACGTCACATTCCATTATAGGCTTATCGACGCTACAAACAGATCCTACGAGTATGCACCTCCCATCATCAGCGCATTCTAGCAAATTCCACCTAATAGCGTTTTCTTCATTAAACGCATCAGACCAGCTCCAACCACAACTACCTTTTATTAAATTTTTTGAAGAACCATACTCTATTAATTGAGGCGCTACGTATGTTACCATATACTCATTCCTCCTCGATTACTTAGGCACACAAAATTAATAACTTTTATTGGTTTGTAATTTATATAGCCACATCTCTATTGATAATAATAAAAAGATATCATCCCTTACTTCATGTCCTTGCTTCCATGCATTCAAAATTTTTATCCATTCTTTTTGTGTAACCCACCCATACTTCGAAATTTGGCAATTTTTTTATTGCTGGGTAGATCCGACTCCAGTTTTCCTGAAGACCTTTATATAATGTTGGAATATTTCCAACCTTGTTCAAATTCCACAATACTTTTTTGGGTAATTGTCCTTTCATTGCATGACGCAATAATTTTTTTTCTAATCCCTCCCTGCCACCTTGTATCACCAGGAATACTATATAGAAATTCTATTAGTCTACGATCAAGAAAGGGAGTTTGTACCATAAGGCCATACTTTTTCGCAATGATGCGTTCGCAATATATTCGTGCATAACTTCCTGAAATCTGTTTAATAAAATCTTTGCGTGTAAAGGTATTTACTCGCTCCATTTTATTCAATAGATCTTTATTAACTCGATAAATCAATTGTCTGTAATACCTGCTTTAAAAATTGGTGCAATTCCATATGTCCAAACAATTTGTAACAACGAAAATCTTGTAGCGTATGAAAATTGATTGGCGTTCCTAATTGCTGAAAAAAATACGTCCTTTTTTTAATTGATCAGCAATAACCATTTCAGTTCCATTTAATACATGATCACCAGCATATCCTGTAAATAAATTTTTGGCTTTCATTAAACTGGCTTTATGCAGCATAGTATTTAATATAGCATGAGAAAATGCACTAACGTATGGTTCATAACTCCATTCCGTATCGTTAGGAAAATCATTAAAAATGACTTCCTCATCGCAGTTATGATAGACCCCCTCAGTAGAATACATGGCTAGTATAGGTTCTATATACTCCCTCTCATCTGAATTTTTATACTTTTCATATACATAACTAATAGGTATAACTTCACATCTTTTGCTATCTTCCTGTTGCTTAGCCAGAGCAAAGACTGTTGTTGAATCTAATCCCCCGCTCATTAACACTGCATTTCTTTGGCCTGGAAGCAACCTACTTTGTACGGCCTCATTCATAATCTCAACAAAATGTTCTTCATACTGTTCTTCTTTTGTATATATAATTTCATTTGTATACTCAGAGATATCCCAATATCTTTTGTAGAATACCTTTTCTTTAGATGCTACTAACCAACAAGCACTTGGGAGTCTATTGACATTTTGATAGGGGGTAGATTTGGTATCAATGTATCCATTAGAAACATAATATTCCTGAAAATAATTCTGATTTAAGTTAGAAATGTCAAACACCTTTTTCAATAAATGTAAATCACTTGCTATATATACAGTTCCATCTTTTACAGTCCAAAATAATGTTTTAATTCCCATTTGATCTCTAGCACAAAATAGCTTCTTCTGTTCTCGATTCCAAATTATAAAAGAGAACTCGCCGACGATTTGGCCCAAAAATTCAATTCCTATAGTTCTATATAAATATAAAAATATAAGTTCATCATTTTTATAGTAATCAACATCTAGATTATACTTTCTTACAATTTCTTTTCGGTTATCAATTCGAATATCTCCGAATATGTAATATTGATTTAAATTGACAACTTTATTGTTGATATATATTCCTTTGACAGAAGTCATAAAACAAGCCGCATCCCCATCAAATACCGTAGTATTTTCAACTTCCGCGTTTTGAGGTTTTTCCAATTCATTATAACTACCAACTATTTCATTCTCTAGGTATCTCCCATTTAGATCAAAAATTCCCAAGAACCACTTCATTTTTGGAACACCTCCTTAGAAGTTAAAATAATATGTAAATCTCTTGTAAAGAATTCAGGTTCATTAATATTCTTACCGTTTATTTCAACCCAAGCATGAGCTTTGAAAGGGAATTTCTTAACACCTATGATCATTTGTGAATCCAATGCATGCAATTTTCTTGTGTATTTATAAACTAATAGCGATCTATGTATACATTCCGCTTCAACTGGAAAGAGCCTACAGACAAGACTGATTAATTTAATTAATTGATTGACTTCAGAAACTAGCTTTTTATCTCTATATAAAGATTTATTATTGCCAATATTTCGATATCTATAGACATACTTATGAAAAACATATTCAAACCCTTTTTGTTTCAACATGATATCTATACGAATTATTGATAAGTAAGCAGAAATAAAATAGTATACATAACTAATTTTATTCATTTTTCATCATCAATTCCTCTCTTATTAATTTATTGATTAAAGAGGCTACATCCGCTTTTACGACCTCTTTATTTACATTGAATGATTGACAAAGCTTATTGATAATTTCTATTTCTTGCTTCTCATCCACAAGCAATTCCCAGATAATCGAACCTACCGAGTCAAGTCCAAAAAAATTTTCCGGTTTTCATATTCAGCAAAACATATTCATCATCATCTTTTATTACTTTCACTGAGTTTGGAACAATGTATTTCAATATATTCCCCCCTTTATTATAAAAATGATGATACTTTACACATAATTAAAGGTGAATTGCTATTATAGCTTTAATCCCAATTATTAAAACGCTTTCACTCGAAGGAATATAAAGCGAAAAAGAAAATAATCGATTATATTTCAGTTAAATTAAATAGTAATAAGTCAAGTTCAACTTAATTAAGGGTAATATAATTATTCATAAATATGAAAATGCATAGCTTGAAGCTATCTGGATGTGTTTTTGTTTTAGAAGTTGAGTGAAACTCTTTTGTGTTAAATGTGGATGTAACTTTCAATGAGTTAATAGTAGAATAGAATCATAGAGGTTAAATTATGTTGATTATACTATGAGAAAATAACTAAGTAAACACTTTTTGTTAATATTTCCAAAAATATTTAAAATAAATTTTATAATTCAATATGTCGTCCTTACTTGGGGGGAACGAGGATATATATTCCCGCATAAGAATTATGCATATTGAATTTTATAGAATTTATCATGCTCGATTTAGCTAAAAGATACTATTGCCCTAAACTCCACATCATGTTAGATTATTCAGTTAAAAATCAATACTTGTCGGTCCTTCTATTGGGGCAACATGTTTCGCAAGCCAAGATGAGGATGGATAATTCACATCAGTATCTTTTTCGCTACTAGAACCCATTGAGTATTGGTCTATGGTTGACCAAAGATTATTAATTTTCTTTTTTTCGTTACTTTCCGTTTCTAAATCTCCCGAAGGAACCCAAATATGAGTTGCACCAACTTTTATGACTAATACACATTTTCAATATTCTCCCTACTTCTATTCATATTTTGCAATACGTTTTAAAATTAAATAACGCTTTAAAAACTAATGGAAAACAATATTCGATTTAGTTGTTTTTATCTTTTTTAAGCTATCATTTATTTTTAAAATTCAAAGAAGCATCCTTCTTTCATTATACCGACCGAAACAGCTCCATAATTCGTATTTTTGCTAGTTTAAGGCCCATTGGGAGTGCGGTTGCTAAGGCTAGCACAATCACAATCAAGCATAAGAGAAGGACTTCTTTTAAAACGATGAATACAATTGGCATAATGTATGCATCTCCAATGAGCAACAAAACAAAAATGATTATAGTAGCGCAAAAGCCTATGAAAACAGCCAATCCGACTAGTAATGCCATTTGCCAAAAAAACAAGCTGCAACATTTGAAGCGGGGTTAGGAACTGAGCCCGGAGGACGGCATACTCATGCCGGCGAGTGTAAATCCCCGCGCTAACCGCATTCCACAAAGCGGTCATCCCAAAGCCAATCAGTACAACAACGATTGCGTATAACAAGGTCGCCCATTGATTATGAAGAACTTCATTTTCATGGAGCTCCGCTGTCTTCGATTGCCATCGAATCTGTGGATATTGTCGCTGCAACTTCGCCAAGGTTCAATCGTCTTATCGTAAAAGTCTTCCTGCACATTAAAGAGAATTCCTTGAGGCTCCACTGGCTCAAAATTTGGGTGGCTTTCATCCAGGAGGAGCATTGATAATTGATATGGCAGTGAAAGCCGGTCACTGATTACCGCGATCGTCGCTTGAGCGACTTCGTCTCCCGTGTCAAATTGAAGCTCTCGTCCAACGAACAGACCCATACGCTCAGCCATCCATTTCGGAGCAACGGCCACTTCTTCCAACGGACCTTCTGGTAACTCAAATAACCCTAAATCCTCCATCACACGTAAGTTTGTAAAGCCATAAACTAATTCTTTCCTCCACTCATCTGACTGATTTACCCATTCTGGATCAGCTAAGCTTTCGTCAAAATCAATTAACGGGCTGCGGCTCGATGTAGGAGCCAATAACACCTGTTCAATTCCTTCCCAAGATTCAAGCTCTGCTCTGACCGGGCGTGGCAAAGGGGGATTAAACACCTGTTCTCGCTCGGCAGTTATCTTAAACTCAGTGACAAATTCGCTTTCAATGGCAGGTGGATAATTATTCCACCCTGCTTGTATCGCAGCCATAACAGGAGAAAAAAATAACGAGTATGAGTGCAAGTACAATGACAGGCATTGCATTTTGCTTGCGTGCAAGTATTAATTGTTGAGCAGCTAAGCGAAGTAGCTTATTTTTTTCTAATAAACGGGACGTTATTTACTAGCCATTGGAGGGACTGAAACCAAAGGACTGTTGTGCTTAACCAGGCAATGATTATACATATACTCGCCATAATAAACATCATAATATATACACTTGAAAAGGAAGGAAGAACAAAACTAGTAAGAGCAAAAACTATTCCTACCCCTAAAAAACTTAGACAGATCATTTTCACTCGAAAGTTTAGCTTCTCTGCATGTCGCTCTTCCTGACGAAAGCTTTCAATTGGCTCGATTCCGCTTACCTTCCATACCAATGATAAAGCGGCAAGCATTAAGGTAAGCCAGCCAAACAAAGCAATCACTAGCATAATGAGTAATCGGAAGGCACTAAGCTCATAGCCATCGTTTAATAAGAGTTCAAGATCCAGCATATCCGCAATCCAGTAGATACCATAGATAGAAACCAGCCATCCTAATAAAACACCTGCCCCAACGCCGATAGCTGCTAGAAGCCCTGTCTCATATAACACGATCTTCCCTAATTGTTTAGGGCTTCCCCCTGATGTCCGGATAATCGCTAGCTCTCGTTGCCGCTCACGATAACTGACCTGCATAGTTCCCAGTGTCATCAAAACGGCTGCTACAAATGCCAAAATACTAAGGACATACCCTAGATATTGCAAGTACTGGTTAGACTGTATGTAACTTTCTAAACCGTGTAAGACATCGATTTGGATCCCATCCTCAAGCTGGCGGATTTCTTCAATGATTCCTGGAATGCTTGCATTGGGCTGCAGGGAGAGGACAAGTGACTGAGGTTCTTCTAAACCCAACGTCGCTTGTAGAGAGTCAAAGTGAAACAAGGCACGTTCTTCTGGAAATCCAAGTCCAGCCTCGACATCTGGCAAAAGCTCACTCACAACCCATTCAACCGTCCGTCCACTCTCTAATGGGAAATCAACCGTTTGACCGATGCTTACCCCAAGGCGTTCAGCTAATTTATCCGATAAAGCGACTTCATAAGGGGAAAGGTCCTGTTCAAAACGGTAATAGCTCTTAGTCACAGCCGCATTATCCACACCCGCATAAGGAAAGTCAATCGCAAGAAAAGCATCTGTCTGACCTTCCCCGATGACAAAATCATCAATCGCTTGACCAACTTCTTCAACACGAACCATGTCCATAATGGCTTGCACAGAAGCAGGTTCCAAGCGTGACCAGTCCTCGTTTTCTTCAAGAGGGGGAGAAGCGCTAATCCGCATATCTGCAGAACCATGCATTTGCTGCAAGCGTTCTTGTACGTCCGAATTTAAGACTAGATGAAGCTGGCTAACTGAGGAAATCAACCCAATACTGAGTGCTACAGCCCCGATAAAAAAGAAGCTCCTTAGCTTATTTGCCCACATCATGCGAAGAACGAGCTGCCAAAGCGATCTCAATTTGAATCAAACCTTTCTGTTAATGAGAGAAGCCGTACGATGTAGAATGTGAATGGGTGAGAGAAACTGAGTATTTATGAGCGGGTTTAGACTCAAAAATCGTTAATTGCCAAGGTGAATTTTTGTAAGTGCTTTCATTTACATTTATTAGAAAAATATTTAATCATTTGCTACATGTCAAACCAATTCAGGAAAGAGTAATCTAAATGTGTTATTCGTTTAATGAGCATTTTAGTGTTCTTGGTGTTAAACGTGGATTATTAAAAGTCAAATAAGTGTAGTTGAATTAAAAGGAGGTTAAAGATAATCCTACTATAAAAACAGGAACTATGTAAACAGGTTTTATTACTCTTAGTCTAAAAGGTGGACGACATGAAAAAGGGATGTTTTTTTTATGCTTTTCTAAAGATAAGGGTAGTATTTTACTCACGAATCATTTAAAGTTAAAGACAAAAATTAACAAACTAATTTTTATCTGTTTCATAGAATTGGAGTGAAAGGACTTTAATAGAATTCTAGTGATGGCTAGTTGAAAAAAATCGGGGAAGACGGTGCTTTGAACGTCCGCCATCCCGGGATAAAAATATAGAAAACTGGAGAGAAGGTTGTTTTTTTAATGACTCAGATCAACCGTGTGCTTGAGAAGTGGCTGCCCCTGCTAACGCCGGCTGCTGTAATGGCAGGGGTGCTGCTCTCAAACTGGCTGCAAGCCTTTGTATATCTCGTCCCATTTATCTTTGCCTTTATTACGTTTTCGAGCAGTCTTGGGATTCATCCCCGTGATTTAAGCAAGGTTGCGCTTCATCCGTTTCCATTGCTGCTCGGCTTAATCATTATTCAATTGGTCATGCCAAGCCTTGCCTTTTTAACCGGGCATGCTCTGTTCAGTGCCGATCCTGAAACGATCCATGGACTCGTGCTTGCGTTTGCGATTCCGACAGGGGTCGTCAGTCTGATGTGGGTCACGATTTATCAGGGGAACCGCTCGTTGACCTTGGCGATTATTCTAGTCAATACGTTACTGTCTCCTATTCTCGTACCGTTCATTTTGCGGATTTTTATCGGGACAGCAGTCGAGATGGATACGGTTGGAATGATGTCAAGTCTGTTTTGGATGATCGTCCTTCCTTCGATCGCTGGGATCCTACTGCACTATGCTTTGAAAGACAGAACGAAGCTTGTTGGCGCAAAGCTTGCACCCTTGTCCAAGCTTTGCTTGTTAACTGTGATCGCTTTAAATAGTTCTGTCGCAGCTCCATACTTTAAGGCGCTCGATGCTAGGCTATTTGCGATTATTTTCGTTGTATTTGTGCTGGCGACTGTCGGCTATTTAATTGGCATGGGCGCAGCGAGACTATTTAAACTGGAGCCAGGCTCTGCAATTGGCTTAATGTTCAATTGCGGTATGAGAAATATCGGAGCAGGAGCCGCATTAGCAGTCCTTTATTTTCCGCCGGCAACCATGCTTCCAGTCATTGCCGGAACATTATTTCAACAAATTCTGGCAGCCCTTTTCGGAAAAGTTTCCCACAGTCAGCGCATAAAAAAGGAGCAAATGATAGCGGCAAAGATCGCTAACCAGAAAGATTAGGATTGACAAGGAGAAAAATCGCTCTTACAATCAAAATAACAACGTTGTCATTAAGGCGTAAATCTTGACCAATAATTCGCGTGCAAACGCTTTGCATCAGTAATAATTGCCTATAGCAAAAGGGAGGCTATAATAATGCAATCCAGTTATTTGCATGTCCATGAGCGTGATAATGTTATCGTGACTCTTAAAGGCTTTGAGGCGGGGGAATCGATTAGTCATGGCACTGTCACCGTTACACTGAATCAAAAAGTTCCGGTCGGTCACAAAGTAGCGCTCCGACCGATTAAACAAGGAGAGAATATTATTAAATATGGCTTTCCCATTGGCCGTGCGAAAGAGAAGGTTGAGGCAGGGGATTGGATCCATACCCATAATGTTCAAACAAACCTTGAAGGTACGCTCGAATACACGTATACGCCTAAGCCAAGTGCTATTCAAGCGGAAAAGAAGGAGCGAACCTTTATGGGCTATCTCCGTGACAATGGGGAAGCGGCTATTCGCAATGAGGTTTGGATTATCCCAACTGTCGGGTGCATTAACAAGACGGCTGAGCTCCTTGCGAAAATGGCCAATGAACAATATTCAGATAAGAGCTTTGACGGCGTTTACCATTATCCTCATTTGTTTGGCTGTTCTCAGCTTGGTGACGATCTGCATAACACGCAAAAAAATATTAAGCAACCTAGTGCATCACCCTAATTCCGCAGCTGTCCTTGTCCTCGGTCTTGGCTGCGAGAACAACCACATAGCAGAATTTAAAAAGGTCGTAGGTGATTACGATCCGCGTAAGGTGAAATTTTTGGCAGTGCAGGAAGCTGGAGACGAGCTTGAGGAAGGGTTAGACCTTCTCGAGGAGCTGATCGAGCTCGCTTGTGCGCCACTCGTGAGCCGATCCCAGTTTCAAAATTAAAAATCGGGCTGAAATGCGGAGGTTCGGATGGTTTTTCCGGAATTACAGCTAACCCGTTAGTAGGCGCTTTTTCAGATCTAGTGATCGCACATGGCGGGTCAACCGCATTAACAGAAGTACCTGAGATGTTCGGAGCTGAAACCATTTTGATGGAACGGGCAAAAAATGAAGGCGTTTTCGAAGAAATTGTAAAGCTTATTAACGATTTTAAAGATTATTTTATTAAGCACGATCAAGTGGTTTATGAAAATCCTTCACCGGGCAATAAGGACGGTGGCATTACTACACTGGAGGAAAAGTCATTAGGCTGTGTACAAAAAGGAGGATTTGCTCCAGTTGAAGACGTTCTCCCTTATGGTGGGCGCCTAAAGGAAAAAGGACTGACATTGCTTCAAGGTCCGGGGAATGATTTAGTTTCCGTTACTGCCTTAGCTGCCTCTGGCGCGCATATTGTTTTATTTACTACCGGAAGAGGAACACCGTTTGGAGGTCCGGTTCCTACCGTCAAAATTTCAACGAACAGCGAGCTTTACCGTAAAAAGAAAAACTGGATCGATTTCAACGCCGGGGAGCTGCTAGAAGGCAAAACAATGGACGTCGTTAAGAATGAATTGTTTGAATATATTTTGCAAGTCGCTTCAGGTGAGAGCAAAACGAAAAATGAGCAATTCGGCTTTAAGGAAATCTCAATTTTTAAAGATGGCGTTATTTTGTAAAGCTAAAGCCATATGATGAGGGGGATACGATGGAAAGATTATCGAAGGCGGTTACTGCCAAGCTTCCGTCTGGTGTTAGCTATTATTCACAGGAGCATTTACCAGAAAAAGTTCTGCAATTCGGTGAGGGAAACTTTCTCCGCGGCTTTATCGACTGGATGATTCAGCAAATGAATAAGCAGGGGCTGTTTCATGGAAGAGTTGTCGCGATTCAACCGACGCCGCATGGGAAGGTTGTCCCGAAAATTAATGCACAGGAAGGCTTGTACACTTCAGCGCTTCGAGGGATTGAGAATGGCAAGAATGTCGAGCAATTTGAAGTGAATTCGACATCTCGAGAGGAATTAACCCTTATACGAACTGGCAGGATGTACTGGAGGTTGCTGCCTCCAGTGAAATCGAATTTGTCTTTTCGAATACGACGGAAGCGGGGCTAAGCTATTTAAAGGAAGACTATGATGGTCAAACATCACCTTTATCCTTCCCGGGAAAGGTGGCTGCCTGCTTGCACTATCGCTATCAGAAGCTTGGCGGCAGCTCTGCTCCAGGCTGGACGGTCATTCCTTGCGAGCTTGTGGAAGAAAATGGGCAAATTCTTAAGGATCTCGTGCTGCGAATTTCGGAGGAATGGGGCTTTTCTGCTAGCTTCATCGACTGGCTTAAGCATAGTAATCGCTTTTGCGACACGCTTGTCGACCGAATTGTCACAGGCTACCCTCGTGAACGGATAACGTATTTTCGCGAGAAGCTTGGCTATGAAGATGAGCTACTAACGGTTGGGGAGCCATACCATTTATTCATTATCGATGCTGTCGATGAAGTTGCCAAGGCACTGCCTTTTGACAAGGCTGGCTTGAATGTCAAATGGGGAGATGTTTCCCCTTTCCGTGAACTTAAAGTTCGTCTGCTGAACGGTCCGCACACGATGATGTTTGCTGCCAGCTATTTATCGGGGGCGGATACAGTTCTTGAAGCAATGGAGGATCATTCGCTGCGTTCCTTTATCGAGCAAGGACTTTACCAGGAAATATATCCGCTTGTTCGAATGGAGGAAAAAGAGAAAGAAAGCTTTGTTCATGCTGTTATCGAACGATTTTTAAATCCATACAACAAGCATTACCTTACAGACATTGGAATGAATGCTATTTATAAATTTAAAACGCGCCTCATCCCTACCTTGCTGCAATATGTTGAAGCAAACCGCACACTTCCGCAGGCGCTAACCTTTTCATTAGCCGCATTATTCGTCTATTATCGTTCTGAACGAAGAGATGGAGCGTTTTTAGTCGGAAAGCGTGGTGAAACAGAGTATCAAATTCGTGATCAAAAGGAAGCACTTGCTGCAATGGAAGATGGGTGGAATGCGTTTGACGGAAGCGATGAAAGCCTATCTGTTCTGACGAAGCGTATCCTTTCCCAGACTGGATTATGGGGCTGTGATTTACTATCCATACCGGGACTGGCTGTACAAGTCACCGAAGATTTGCGCTCTATTTTGGACGTAGGCACAAAAGAAGCACTTAAAAAGAAATTCATGCATTGAATTTGTTTCAGCACCGAAGCATTGAAGTCAGGGGGAGCCGTAATTCTATGCTGAGCAGCAATTGATCCCAAAGAAAGAGGCCTTGCCTTCATATTTGCATATACTTGAACGAATTGAAAAAAAACGAGTTTGAGAAGCAAGTTTCTCATACTCGTTTTTCTATTTTTTGAGACGTCCCTTTTCTATGAAGTATGGGAAGTTGCATGTCGTGGGCTATCAGAGGAAGCTATAGCAATTTGTTAGAAACGTTACTTTTTTCTGAAATTTTTAAGGCTTTTGCATTCCTTTCATCAATCCGATCCTCTATTTCTGAAAGTGCCTCTGGATCATTCAAGAGTTCCTCCCTGTTTTCGTTAATCAAATCTTCTAACGTAATGTTTTGTTTGCGCAATTTGTTTCACCCTATCCTTTACCTTTAATATTTCTTGCATGTTTATTATAACAGAAAAGCCTTATAATAACTATTACAATTTTTTGAATAATAAAAGAAAGTAGGAATGTGTCGAAATGTGACAATTTAGCTCGTTTGAAGTAAGTTCTTATAATACTTGTCCAATGTTCCAAAATACAAAAATGTTTACATGCTTTTTTTTCCTGAGGTTTGTCCGGAGATAAGTTATTGCAAATGGAGATAGAAGAGTTACCGGAAAAGATTTTTTCTACAGTAGAGCATAATCGCTGATTTTGATTGATATGTTAAAGTGAGAAAACGTAAAGGGGGAAAGGGTGTGGCCAACGACTTTAACAAAACGGCTCGTTTCGAACATCAGTTTTGGCTGCAAATATTGGGAGACCATGCGAGGTTTATTCATGACTCCTTGGCTTCACAAGAAACGAAAGAGATAGAGATTGCACAACGCTTTATCGAAACGTTCGATCACTTACTGGCAAGTGTTGAACATGCGAATTTAATTCGTTTAAGCATTGAAGCTGAAGATGAGGCAAATAGGATTCGACAATTTAAGCTCGATCTGATCAAAAAGCTAGTATTTGGAAAAATTAAGATTCACCTGTCACCAACGTTTATTAATCATATGGTGAATGAGGTAGAGGAATACCTTCACGTATTGGAGTTTTTAAAAAAAAGGGAGAGGTACCACCAGTCGAGCATGAATTGCATCATCATCTCGTCTGGCTACCAGATGCCGCGGGACATGCAGGAGCAATATCCGACAATTTAGATATCGTCGAAAAGGGTTTAAAAAAAAGACAGCGTCAAAATACGTGAAACAGTTTGAAGAGTTCTATTTAAAAGCGGTCGAACTTACCGGATATTTGCGGGCTAACATTTCGTCATTTCCAGCCTTGCAAAGAATGAACGAGGAGGTTTCTTTAGAAATTCGACTTTTTTTCGAACTTTCTTCATGAACTAGAGGAGCTTGAACTCTCACAGCAAGCGTTAGGAACATTTTCTGCATTAATGGCAGATCATATGGCTAGAGAAGAATGCTACTATATAATTAAGGTATCGCAATCAGCAGAGCTTAAAATGCCGGAATGCGACCCGACCAAACCGCGTATTGAGTAGGGCTTGCATTATCCGTGAGCCTAGGCAAATCATATATTTATTTATGAATATGGAATGGAATTGAGAATCAATTTGCTTCTTCAGAATAGTTGTGCTATTTGGTGCAATCGAGCAAAAATTGACTTATTGTCACAAATTAGTCGCCCTATTTGTCATAGTCATTGATTGAAAAAAAGAAAGTAGGTGTCAGTATGATTCTGGAAGAAGTTTATCGCAATCATAAAGGTTTATTATTCGGTATTGCCTATCGCATGCTTGGCTCTGTTACGGATGCAGAGGATATTGTGCAAGAAGTGTTTTTAAGTTTATCCAAGCGTAATTTAAATCATATTATAGACGTAAAGGCATTTTTGGTGAAAATGACGACCAATCGTTGCATTAACTTGCTTCAGTCAAGCTCTCGCCAAAGAGAAAGTTACTTAGGACCTTGGTTACCTGAACCGATGCTGGATGCTTCAGAAGAGCTGCCGGAAAAGAGGGTCGAACGAAAAGAGCAAGTGCAGTACGCGCTACTTGTCATACTACAAACCCTGACTCCACAAGAGCGGCACTGTTCATTTTAAAGGAGATAGTAGGCTATAGCTATCGGGAAACGGCTGAAATGCTAGAGCGGACGGAAAGCAATTGTCGCAAAATCATGAGCCGAGCGAAGCAAAAGGTGAAGCAATCGAGGCAAGAAGCAGGAGCGATTTCGAGCGAAAACGACGGGAAATTTGTCGAAACGTTTATGATTGCGATTAAGACTGGTGAGTTTGAATCGTTAAAGCAGATCTTGCTTAAAGATGTGCAGATTATTACCGATGGAGGAGGCAAAGTCCGCGCTGCATTAAGGCCAATTATTGGGTATGAGCGCGTTCTGGCATTTATTAAAGGGATTAAGAAGAAGGGTGCGTTTGTCGGTGAAATGACTCCCATCATGCTTAACGGCGAGATGGGAGTACAATTAATAAGGCATGGACGAGTCATCATGCGTGCTTGTTTTCAGACGGATTCATCAGCAGCAGGAATTAGCCGGATTTATGTCGTGATGAACCCTAACAAGCTCCAGGTCTGCAAAGGAGTTAGCTGAAACAGCCCGGAAACAAGCCTGTCGCTAAGCTGAGTCGGTTCCAGCAATTAATGGTGTTAATTGCCATAATTAAATCGAGATATTGCTTTTCATCAAAGTACGTTCGGGCAAGCTTATACACATGATCGGGTACACCAGCTTCCGATACTCGAGTCACGTGCTCGGTCAATTCAAGTGCCGCCTTCTCTTGCTCTGTATAGATGGGAACTTCCCGCCATGTCGAAAGAAGCATGAGCCGTTCGAAGCTTTCACCTTTTTTTTCGAAGGTCATTACCGTGCATATCTATGCAATAGGCACAGCCATTCATTTGAGAGGCGCGCAATTTGATCAATTCATAAAGAGTAGGGTCCAATCCGCTGTTCTTTATAAATTCCTCCAACTGTGTCATAGCCTTATAGGCATCGCTATTTGTCTCAAGGGGGTTGAATCTAATATTCATGATTAATCTCCTCCAATTTTTTTTGATTCATTAATAAAGACAAATTAGCCTCCAAGATTGTGACGAATCGCTTAGAAAAAATTGACGTCAATTTATTTAATGAAATTGTGGCAAATTAAAAATGCACAGCGTAAAAGAATTTTGAAAAAAAACTATTTACAAACTGAAGAAATATTGTTAGAATATTTGTAACTTTAAACATTGATATTATTCTATTTTTATCCAGAAACCGAGCGAGTGTTCAGTCAGAAATGGCGTCCAAAGGAGAGGAAAGTCATGACAATATCAGAAAAGAAGCGAATTGAGGATATACAGGAGAAGCTAGAGCAGTTAAGTAAGGAGCTGAATGAGCTTAAGCGTGCCGAGGAGCACGGCTTTGAACCGTTAGAAACAGATGACCTGTTGACACAGGCTTATAATTAATGAGATATAAGGTGTTTAAGTCGGTTAAACACCTTATTTCTTTTTTTTAAAGGGTAAAACAATCTCGAAATAATGGGGAAAAGCTTCTTTTTCGTCTGAACTCCTGCTAAAATGTCGGTAGGAAAGCAAACAAGGAGGCCAGGCGATGGAAAAGAAAGGGTGCAGCACTTTGTGTAAAGGCTTGTGGATTGGCGGGGCTGTAGCGCTTACCATCATATTATCGCGAAAGGAATGGCGCGATAAACTAAAGGAGGAAGCGATTCAGTTAAAAGATTGTACAACCGATGCTGTCGTTTTTTTTAAAGGACAATCGCGAACAAATATTTAACCAGGTGAAAACAACAGCAACAGAGGTTTCTGAAGTGGTTCGTGGTATTAGCGAGGATGTAAAACAGCTTTCCACGACGGCCGCTCATTTAAAGGAAAGCTCAAAAGAAATTGTTAAAGCGACTAAAGAGGCTGCAGAAGAAGTAAAGCAGCTCAAGGAACAATAATTTTTTTTGAATAATAAAAAGCGAGTCGGGAAATAGTACTTGGTGAGGAGTTGCTTCGGCAACTTATCCTCATACCATTCATGAAGAGTTGACATTCAAAGATACAATAGGAAAAGAACATTTTTGTAGTGATATACCTTTAATGAGGTGATTGCGTTGAACAGAGTCCAGAGTTTTTCAAGAATGTGACGAACAGGATTGAGAAAAGGAACCTGTAAACACAAAAATCGATTCAACCCCAAATTGTTGATTGAATACTAAAACTTTCTTCTAAGGATGGATAGAAGGTGGCTCTTGAGCCACCTTCTACTTTCGATCGTAAACAAAAAGCCAGTTGAGCCCAGTGCTCAGTTGCTTTTGCGTACAAAGGGGCGTTTCGCGATTGGCTTACGTATAAGTGACCTCAACTTTCAGTTATGAACAGCTTCGTATTTGATTTCCGATATTTCGTGAAAACGATTGCGTTGCAACAAAGGGTTACTTAGTGCAAGGTGTTATTCTTGACCTTTAGGAACAGCAATAATAGGCGTTTCACCATCATCAAATAAGTCGATCGGTTGACCTATAAAAGTCGTAGCAAAAGGTCTTAATTTATATAAGCCCTTTTTAGTATGGCCTATTTAGACATTAGTATGGTGTGTTTGGCTTGTAACATCATTAAAATAACAATTATTAAGTTTATCAATTAAATTGGAGGAGAGAAAAGATGAAATTGAATCATATGAATCTTGCTGTTACGAATGCTCAGGAAAGTCGACGTTTTCTTGAGAAATATTTCGGATTTAGAAGCTTACAAGGAACGAAGGATGATGATACTTTTCTCGGGATGAATGACGATAACGACTTTGTGCTTGTTCTGATGGAAGCTTCTGAGGAGAAAGCGATTAATTATCCGGATAGCTTTCATATTGGTTTTTTTGATTGAAAGCGAAGCAGAAGTAAAAAAACATCTACGAACGCTTAAAGGGAGATGGGTATGAGGTCGATCCTCCTAATACTCATCGTGGAGGCTAGATTTGTACTTCACTGCCCCAGGAGGGTTTACGATCCAGGTGGTTGTCCTTTAAAAGCAGCCATCTACACAACTGTTTTATTGAACATTGAAGGCGAAAAGGGGGAGGCAGCTGTTCGGTGCATATACATGAACTTGCCAAACGGCCAAACCCCCCGCGGTTATCCCCACCCCACTTTAATAGAAATATACACGCTAATTCATAAATGAAGTTCAACCTATTCAAAGTGAACTTTTTCATTTAGCCATCGTCTCTACAGTGTAGAAACTCCAAGTGGCCAGCCAAATGAAATCAAAAAAGCTGTTCTTAAGACAATTGTTACTCATTCCAGTACAATAAGCTTAGACAGATAAAATAGGAGAGTGGCATAATGAAGTTTCGAATGAAGGAAAATGGTTTTTCGACATCTTTGGAGTTTGGAGAACTCAACGTTTCAGCAAATGAGCAACACGGCTTTAGACTTATCAGCTGCTTGTTTCTTCGATTGCCGTATGCAGTGGTGGAGTGCTGCGGAAAATTCTCGACAAGCAGCGTGTCGCATACGAAAATATCGAAATCGAGGCAGATGTAAAAAGGAATAAAGCGAACGTCAACGAAATAACGGAAATTCATCTTCATTTTATGTTGCGGGGTGTTGATGCATCCGATAAAAAAATTGAAAAAGCGTTAGACATTACTCGTAAAAATTGTGCAATGGTTCAGTCCGTGAAGGACAGTATCGTCGTTAAAGAAACGTTTACCCGCATTCATCCGTAGCCTTATATACAAAAGGATGAAAATTGATAAAGTCCACACGGCGCTCAGAAAACTAAAATTTTCTGAGCGCCGTGCTTAATTTATTCAGAAATTTCCAATAGATGAGACCTAATACCTTACTTCTTCGCACAAACGTGAAGCAAATGTATATTTGAAAATTAACCGATGCTCAACGTAAATATCTAAAATATGCCAGCGGATATTTTCCGTTTATTCGTTCAAACTAGAGGTAAACTAATCCATTTTAGGAGGCATATTGATGAAACGATTGATTGTATTCCTAATGATTCTCGCAATAATGAGCTACCCTATGCACGGATTTGCTGAGGAAAAGGAAAAGCAGGAAAAAGGCTTTGAAATCCCTAATTCGGTCTTAAATATTTCGAAGGACAATACGTATACGAATCCGACTCAGGATCTTCCGCATTTGCAGCCAAACGAATTAGCTAGAGAATTAATTGATTCAACTGATGTAACGATTGAAAACCCTGATCTCATTCGTATTCTAAATGAATCAACGATCAATTATACGAAATTGGCGTTCGGCTTCAGAGCCGCGATATATTTAGGGGAATGGCCGCTATCCTATCGTTCAGATAGCACGGAAGTGAATTGGGAGTATCAGAAGGTAAATACAAATTATGTCGATAATCGCGGTGGAAGGGATGTTCACAAGCTAAGTTATTTTCAGGAGCAACAAAAGAAAGTAGCAGGCGGGCTTACTGCTAAATTGCCGAACAGTGAGGCTGTTGAAAAGATGATGATGATTAAGGCGGCAGAGCATACTAATTTGCCGTTGGCGTTTGAAACGGTCATAGGACAAGGAACTAGAAAAAGTCAAACGTACAATGTTGCGCCAAGGCAGCTCGGCTATTTACATAGCTATGTCCCAGCTGCCAAAGAAAAAGGTGTCGTAACTTACGGTGAAGTATATTTAACCTTTAAAGGCGGTAAACGAGAGTTAGAAGTGAAAAATGTGACTCAGCAAGGGACGGGCGCTTGGATCCCCGTTCAGGATCACTTATCATATACGTTTATTGCGGCAAATCAACCACGCTAATCAAAAAAAGCTTGTCGACAAAGTCCCATAACTCGGGACTATCGGCAAGCTTTTTTGTATGGATAGGAAATGTCACAAGATGCATTCGTTCCGCTCACGGGTTGGGGGCGCTCATTCCATAGGCAGACGTGGAACTAACCGACTGCATCGGTGGATTTTCACCGCAATATTCTTTCCGTTAAGCGTTTAAAGTTGTGAGCTTCTCTTATGGAAATCGAGCTTCGGATAATACGTATTTTTGACAAGGATATTCGGTCCTAGACACTTCACGCTTGGACAATGGCAATTGAGCGTTGATGCTAGCTCCGATTCACTCCATCTGTGATAAGCAGCTGCAAGCGTGTCGCTTTGAATATTTCCGAGCGGAGGGGTGTCGCCGAAGTCGGTCACAATAATATCTCCGCTAAAAATATTAACATTCAGGCGCGAGCGCCCATCTGGATCATTGCGAACGGTAACGTTGCTTTCAGCGTATAAACGCTGCTGTAAAGCTAAATCGTCAGCATCGTCACTGCAAGGATAAAAAGGCAAGGTGCCAAAAAGCATCCATACAGTATCGTTGCGGCAATCAAGCAAACGATTAATACCGGCTCGAATCTCTGGCAGCGTAGCGACTTCAAGCTTACTAGCAAAGTCACTTGGGTACATCGGATGTATTTCATGACGCTGACAGCCCATAGCTACGATTTGCTCATGGATCCTCTCAAGGTGAGGGAGCGTTCGCTTATTGATCATCGTTTCCGCTGAAATAAAGACCCCACGCTTCGACAATTCTTTCGCATTAAAGACCATTTGCTCAAACATTCGTTGTCGCTGCTCAACATTCGGTTTACGCTCCATGGCGGCAAAGCCAATTTCGGCAAAATCATCGAAGCTTCCGTAATTGTGCGAAATATGAAGAACGTCCAAATAAGGAATGATTGCTTCGTAGCGCTTCAAATCAAGGGTTAAATTTGAATTTATTTGGGTTCGTACCCCACGCTCATGAGCATAGCGCAAAAGCGGTACAACATAATTTTTGACAGCTTTCATCGAAAGCATCGGTTCGCCTCCGGTGATGCTAAATGCCCGTAAATCAGCGATTTCATCTAACCGGCTGATCAGTAGGTCAAGTGGCAACGGAGTCGGATCCTTCGGCTGTAATGTATAACCTACGGCACAATGCTCGCAGCGCATGTTGCAAAGCGTTGTCGTTGTAAATTCGATATTAGTTAAGCGCAATTCACCAAAAGCTTCGAAATCCTCGTAAGCCTCCCAAGGATCGGCTCCTGGTGACATGGCAGGAAGGTTTTGCATGCTCAAAATCAATTCTCCTTTACTTACAAATAAACTATAGCTCCATCCATCATAACTGAAACTTTTTTTAGAAGGAAAGACTAAAGCTAGGCGCTTCAATTGAGTGACAGTCATCCATCTGGTAAACTTAAACAGAAGATAAAAAGAGAAAAAGAGCCACGGGAGTAAAAAAGAACAGCAACGTTCATTACAGTACCGATTAAAGGCAGTCATGACATTGGTTGATTCGCTCCAAGAGGCATCAGTTGTCAAGGCGATCGACAGCTTACTGAAAGATTAATTTCGCCATGATTGGAGCAGATAAGGAGCTGACAGAATGAATGTCTATTTAATTCGACATGGTGAGTCGTTAGGGAATCAAACAGGCAAAATCCAGGGAAGAATGGACTTTCCATTATCCACGTTTGGGGAGCTACAGGCGAGGCAGTTAGGAGAATATTTAAAAGAACTGCCGCTCGATTATTTATATAGCAGTGATTTATGTCGAGCTTTCAAAACGGCCCAGATCGTTGGCAAATTTCAGAAACTACCCGTTCAGCGCTGGGACAAAATAAGCGAGGTCGATTTAGGTCCATTGCAAGGCTTGTCGCGTTCTGAAATATATGCGGCCTATCCAGAAGCGAAAAGCCAGTCGATATTAACGTCGGGTATAGCTGGTACAGAAACGACAGAAGCATTGACGAAGCGTTGTCAAACTGTAGTTGAACAAATAAAACAGCATCGTCACAGGAGCGTGGCCCTCGTCACTCACGGTGGCTTTATGAGCATCTTATTAATGTATTTAATTGCCGGTAGGCATTGGGTTCATTGCCAACGGATTTTTCGAATTGACAATGCAAGCATAACTAAAGTTGAATGGTCTGAAGAAGAAAAGCCGGTGATTCATTATATTAATCAGACCATTCATTTACTCAATAACAAGGCAAGTGGGGAGCATGCTGGATAAGCACATACAATTAAAGGTGTCTCAAAAGTCGATTTTTCAACTTTAAGACACCCCGTTTGTATTTCAGAAACGTATACAGCTAAATATTTGTGGAAAAGCAATCGTCTTTCGTCAATTAACTGCCTTCGGCAACGTGCTTTATACTATGCTCTTCGCTATCTTGCTTATAGACTTCAATTCGTTTTATTTGATGACCTTCAAATTCCTTCGCAATAAATACGTAGTCTTGAAAGAAAACCTTTTCATTTGGTGAGACATCGTATTTTTCACTAAGTAGCCAGCCACCGAGCGTATCGGCATCAACGTCGTCAATCTCGAGCTCAAGCAGTTTATTGATATCGTATACTAACGCTTTACCGTCAATTAAGAAATGGTCTTCTCCTAATTTCTCGAGCAGTGGCGCTTCCTCGTCATCAAATTCATCGCGAATTTCACCGACGATCTCCTCGATAATATCTTCAACAGTAATCAAGCCGGCTGTCCCGCCATATTCATCATGCAGAATTGCCATATGAATTTGTTGCTTCTGCATTTCAACGAGTAAATTGTGGACAGGAATAGACTCGATAACGCTAATCACGGGCCGCACGTAATCGTTTAGATTAAGGGGCTGCTCTTTGCTTGAGATAATACTTGTTAACAGTTCTTTGACATTAATTAAGCCGAGTATATTATCTTTATCACCATTGACAACTGGATAACGGGTGAACTTTTCGTTGGTCAAAATATCCAAGTTTTTTTTGGAAAGTGTCTTCAATCGATACTGTGACCATTTCGGTTCGAGGCACCATAATTTCTTTTGCCAGACGATTGTCAAAATCAAAAATTTTGTTGACATACTTAAATTCTGATTGGTTGATTTCTCCGCTTTTTAAGCTCTCCGAAAGGATTAAGCGCAATTCTTCTTCGCTATGGGCGAGCTCACTTTCAGCAACTGGCTTTAATCCAAACAATCCGGTCAATAATCGAGCCGAGCCGTTTAACAACCAAATAAAAGGGAACATAAGCCGATAAAACCAGAGCAGCGGGCGGACAATCAATAAGGTTACTTGTTCAGCCCTTTGAATCGCCAAGTTTTTGGAGCCAGTTCACCGACGACAACGTGTAAAAAAAGTAATGATCCCAAAGGCGATCCCAAAACTGATAATCGTCGCCACTGGTTCGCCTAAATTCAAGTTGAGGAATATCGGGTGGAGCATCGCTTTTACTGTCGGTTCCCCTAACCAACCGATACCGAGAGCGGTAATGGTAATTCCTAATTGACAGGCCGATAAATATTCATCAAGATTCGATACTACTTTTTTTTGCCAAAATGGCTGTTTGCCGTCCTTCTGCCACTAGCTGATCGATTCGAGTACTTCTGATCTTGACAATAGCAAATTCAGAAGCAACGAAAAAAAAGCCGTTAAGATGAGCAATATAGCAAAAAGAAATAAATTAAATATGTCCAATAAAGTCCCTCAATATAAGAGGGAGTCACCTCCTAGAAAATAAATGAATAGTTATATTCTGTTCAAAACCGTCCAATACATTGCTGGTAAATGTCGTTTTTTTTAATTCCGTGATGCGTGGAGAAATCCTCAGAGTGCACTCATCAATGGTTCGCGACGCCAATGCTGCTAACACACTAATTACATACACTGCCCCATGGAATCACCTCGCTCATTTTATAGTATATTAATTTTAAGGGAATCGGGTTGCATAGTCAATTGTTTTAAGCGATATTAGGAACGGGCAAGCCTGTAAGGGATGAAAAAAGCGAACCGCATTAAGTGCGATTCGCTACCCTAATCTTATGCATACTTGATCCGGCCGAGCCGAATAGCAAGAAACAATCCAATTAAAAATGTTAGCAAGCTGATGGCAAGATTGAGTACTGTTACTGGAATTCCTGGGAAAATGACAAAGGTTGAACCGCTCACGAGCCCAATCATTACTGCATAGGTTGCGACCGTATAATGCTGAAAAAGGAAACGGATTAGCTTGCTTGTCAAGAGGGCACCGATGGCAATGCCCGCACCGACCACAAGGATAACGGTAAAATTTAATTCAGAAAGAGCATGAGTTACTGTTTCGTAATAACCAAATAGGACAAAAACAAGGGCACCGCTAATTCCGGGCAAAATCAGACAAGAGCTAGCGAGCCAGCCAACGAAAAATAAAAAGATATAATCCTTCGTTGTTAAATCGGTTATAATGCCGGAGTGATTGTCTCCAAGGCCGGTTAAGGCGATCAAAATAAGCGCGATGAGCAAAAGCACGTAATGACCTGGCTTGAAGGCTACTTTCATATTAATGTTATTGGCAAGAAAAGGGATAACCCCGATAATCAAGCAAGAAAAAAGAAATAAAGCGGCTGGGGGTGATATTCTTGTAGCCATTTAATGACTTTGCTAAATAATAATATGGCGCTCCCCATCCCAATACCTAATGGGATTAAGAAGGCGAGGCTTTTTTTCCAGTTTTTTGTGGTCAATCCATTAATTGAACCGACAAATTGTTCGTAAATTCCTAAAATCATCGCAATTGTGCTACCACTGATCCCAGGGATAAGTTCGGTTACCCCCATTGCTGCTCCACGAAATATATTCCTTAGTTCAATCAATTTTTTTTAATCTCCTTTTATGAATGTGCAAACAATAGACAAATCAAGCTCAGGATTATAAGCCACGTTTATCGTCAATACAGGTCGATTTTTCAGCTTTAATAGCACGAAAAAAATAGTGGCAGCCGTGTTTATTTCCACATGATCTTAAAGGTGCCGGAGTATTCGAGCATCATTATAATAAAACCACACGATGTGAAAAAGTACAACCATCCTCGGTCATATTTTTGTTTGAAAATTATTAGAAAGCGCTATACCCTTTAAGATTACCGAAACTAGAAGTATAATAGATTTGGGTGAAAACGTAATTGTGGAAAGGATGAAGGTAGTGAAAAAAATTGCAGGAAAGTATTTATCAGCTCATTGTTGAAACATCGACAAATTTGCCAAATGACGTCAGGCGGGCAATCGCCGCTGCAAAGAAGAAAGAAAACGCTGGAACGAGGGCGGCACTTTCGCTTTCGACTATTACAAATAATATTGAAATGGCAGACGAGAATATTTCGCCTATTTGCCAAGATACGGGCATGCCAACTTTCGAAATTAAGGTGCCGGTCGGTGTCAATCAGATTGACATGAAAAAAGCAATTCATGCGGCGATGGTGCAAGCGACGGAGAACGGCATGCTCAGACCGAACTCAGTCGACTCATTAACGGGGGAAAACAGCGGCAACAATCTTGGTGTTGGGACACCTGTCATTCATTTTGAGCAATGGGAACAAGACGAGATTGACGTTCGTCTCATCCTGAAAGGCGGGGGCTGCGAAAATAAAAACATCCAGTACAGCCTACCTGCTGAGCTGGAAGGGCTTGGACGGGCCGGCCGCGATTTGGATGGGATTCGTAAGTGCATCATGCATTCTGTTTATCAGGCTCAAGGCCAAGGCTGTAGTGCCGGCTTCATCGGAGTTGGAATCGGCGGAGATCGGACAACGAGCTATTCACTCGCTAAGGAACAGCTGTTTCGCACGGTAGATGATACGAATCCGATCGAAGATTTACATAAGCTCGAGCAGTATGTGCTTGAAGAAGCGAACAAGCTTGGTATTGGGACAATGGGATTTGGCGGTGAAGCAACCTTGCTCGGCTGTAAAATCGGAGCGATGAATCGACTGCCGGCGAGCTTTTTTGTATCCATTGCCTATAATTGCTGGGCCTATCGCCGTTTAGGTATGACTCTCGCTCCTGAAACTGGAGAAATTACGGGCTGGCTTTATAAGGATGATGAAAAGGTCGATTTACACGATGAAGTGGCCGCAGCCACGGAGCAGGCTGCTGAAGTTCGTGAAATCGTCTTAGAGGCACCGATTTCCGAAGAGCAAATTCGAGAACTGAAGGTCGGCGATGTTGTCGTCATTAACGGTATGCTTCACACAGGCCGCGATGCGATACATCATCATCTGATCGATCACGACGCCCCAATCGATCTCAATGGGCAAATTATATATCATTGTGGACCAGTTATGCTTAAGGACGATCAGGGCGAGTGGCATGTGAAGGCGGCAGGACCGACCACAAGTATTCGCGAGGAGCCTTACCAAGGGGACATTATGAAGAAATTTGGCATTCGTGCGGTGATCGGAAAAGGCGGTATGGGCCCCAAAACACTAGCAGCTCTAGAGGAGCACGGTGCGTCTACCTCAACGCAATCGGCGGTGCGGCCCAGTATTATGCTGACTGTATTAAAAAAAGTGAACGGTGTCGATCTGATGGAATTCGGCATACCGGAAGCCATGTGGCATCTTGAAGTAGAAGCTTTGCCGCAATTGTCACCATGGACTCACACGGTAACAGCCTCCATGCAGACGTCGAAAAATCGTCACTAGAAAAGCTATCCAAATTGAAAGAACGAGTATTCTAAAAACAAGAGCGTTAATCTGTTTGATCAAGCAGATGAGCGCTCTTTTCTCTTTGCGGGAAGAAGCAAACATAAGGGAGAGCGGGATGCTCGCTGGATGATGATGCAGAATCGGCGGATAAGAATAGCGAGACCGCAAAGTCGATGGACAAAAGTAAAGCGAATCAAATCCGCAAAGTCGATGGACAAAAGTGAAGCGAAAACCGTATCCCAAAAGGAGGCCAGCTACAGTATTTGACAAATCAATTTTGTCAGATATTGGTTCGATACATAATGGTGCTATCTCGAGCCAACACTAACAAAAAAAGGAGAGCGATGAATGATGCTGAAAAAGGCACCAATTCTTTTCCCACTGCTAATCTTACTTTTGTTAAGCCATGCCGCTCCAACCCATTCTGCGGATAAGGCATCGTATAACTGGAGCTATAAGCCTGAAAAAAAATAACCGTCCTGTAACAACGGAACCTTACTACTTGGAGCTGTTAGACAAAACTGGAGGCTTGTTTATTGGCGATACAACAAGAAAAGAATTATACTTGACGTTTGATAATGGCTATGAAAATGGTTATACAGAAAAGGTTCTTGATACGCTTAAAGAAAAAGGTGTACCAGCAACGTTTTTTGTAACAGGTCATTATTTAGATTCGAGCTCGCAGCTCGTTCAACGAATGGTGGATGAAGGACATATCGTTGGCAATCATTCCTGGCATCATCCAAGCCTACCTAAGGTAAGTGATGAAAAGCTAACAGAAGAACTAAACCGGGTAAAAAAAAGCGTTTTACCGAAATAACAGGGGTTGAAGAGATGAATTATTTACGTCCGCCCCGGGGGGAATTTAGTGAGCATTCATTAACGCTTTCCAATAAAATTGGCTATATTAATGTATTTTGGTCGATGGCTTATAAGACTGGGACGTCAACAATCAAAAAGGTGGAGATTACGCCTATCATCAAATTATGAAACGGATTCATCCAGGTGCAATTATGCTGATTCATTCTGTGTCTAGCGACAATGCAGAGGCTTTGCCGCGAGTCATCGAGGATGCACAGAAGCAAGGATATGAGTTCAAGAGCTTGATGATTTGATGCTGAGAAAGCAGCTCGACTGCTTTCCGCTATACTAACATGTGCTGCTCTTCCTTGGCGCTTTATTGTTGAAGCTGATAAAATGACAATAAAACAAGGCGTCGCGGGAAGGAGTAAGTCATGCTGTTACAATCTGTTTATTTCAAACAAGTTGAAGAAAGTCTCCGGACTCAATATCCGTTTCGACTACCTCTGATTGAAGGATTATCATCGATCGATTGTTCGGGTGCGGTTACTTTTTTTTGTCGGCGAGAACGGAAGCGGAAAATCGACGCTGCTCGAAGCACTGGCGGTTGCAGCCAATTCTGTTACAATCGGTGCGGGCCCAGCGGCGACAGATGAAACTCTCCTGCCGGCGCGAAAGCTTGCCCGTTACTTAGAGCTTCGCTGGAAGCTGAAAAAGCAGCGGGGCTTTTTCTTGCGAGCTGAGGATTTTTTCAACTTTGTGAAAGAGCAGGCCAAATTGCGGGTAGAGATGCTGCAAAATATCGCTGAAGTTGAGCGAACCTATCAGCACCGATCAGAATTAGCCAAAAGCTTGGCGAAATCTCCTTATCAAAAATCTCTTGCTGAAATGGAATCCAGGTACGGCGAGGATTTGGATGCCAATTCGCACGGAGAAAGCTTCCTGCAAGTTTTTTTCATCTAGAATTGTTCCGAACGGCCTTTATCTAATGGATGAGCCGGAAGCCGCGCTCTCTCCAATGAGACAATTGGCATTCATGGCGATGGTAAAGGATGCGGTCGCTGCCGGGTCTCAGTTCATCATTGCTACACATTCGCCCGTATTACTCGCTTTCACCGGAGCGGTTATTTACCATTTGGATGGCACTCAGCTTGAAAGGGTAAAGTACGAAGAACTCGAACATGTTCAATTTACAAAAGCGTTTCTTGAAAATCCTGAGCTGTATTTACGGTATCTTTAGCAATAAATATCCTCTTGCTCAAGCCTCTGTGTGTACTCTTGGCTTTCTACTTAGAAAAATCGAACGCGTTGACGCACCGATACTGCTTGAGTTTTTTTGTCAATTGGAGTATCGGCGCGCCTTAACACGATTCCAACACTAAGCTATCACTCGATGAAAAGGGTGACAGCTTTTCTTTTTGCCGAGGAATCCCGTGCGGTTGCATTCATATACGTGATAAAAAGGTCGTTTTTTTCTAGGACATCCTGACGAGCATTTTTGGAGAGGTCCTGTTAATTAGCAGCGGTTTCCTGGCCGATGGCCGCAGCAATCGTTTCAAGAGTGCTAATATCTGTGATGTCAAATGCAATGGCCTGGCGACTTCTAACGATCATAATTCCGATTTCATTTTCATCTGAATCAGGTATCGGGAATTTTAATTCTCCATTCGCCTCCCATTTTAAATCGTCGTTGAAGCAGGAGGCTGCAACTAGGCGATAATCCAAATTTTCATATAAGTAAATACCGGCCCAATCGATATATGGGACAGCTGAGACTAGGTTTTCAACAGTCTTGTTGAAAATGGATTGAAGCCCTTTCCGCTTATAAACATGAGCCATAATTTGCAAGGATGCAATATCTGTAGGTATTGACAAGTTCATCTCTCCTTCATAAAAGCTGCTTTAACTCAGTGGTGGCTACTATCCCCACTTGGCATTTTCGACTCTATTCTAACAGAGAATTAAGGTGAATCGTCTTGTTAAGTTTAGGAAGTCCACAGGACATGCTATAATAAGGCGGATAACTATGACCGGAGTTGGTAAGTGTGAGAAATCAGCAAAACAAGGCAGGACAGACAGTGCTGAAAGTAGGGCAGCAATTTCCGCTAACGATTAAGAGGCTCGGAATCAATGGGGAAGGCGTCGGTTTTTTTTAAAAGGCAGGTTGTCTTTGTACCCGGAGCCTTGCCAACGGAGGAAATCGTTGCTGAAGTGACGAAGGCAGGGACTCGTTTCTCGGAGGCAAAAATCGTGAAAATACGCCGCCCATCTGCGCAAAGGATCGAGCCGCCTTGTCCGATTTATGCTCAGTGCGGGGGCTGTCAGCTGCAGCATATGAATTATGAAGCGACATTAAACGAAAAAAAGGGACGTAATTAAGCAATCATTTGAGCGGCATACATCATTGCAAGTAGCGAAGCTGAATATCCGTCAGACGATTGGCATGGAGGAGCCGTGGTATTACCGTAATAAAAGCCAGCTGCAAGTAGCCAAAAAAAAGAGGGCAAGGTGATCGCAGGCTTGTATGCGATGAATTCCCACAAGCTGATCGACTTATCGGAATGCATCGTTCAGCATCAAGCGACCAATCATGTAACTCAAGTAGTTAAACAAATACTCACCGATTTGAATGTGTCAATATACGACGAAAAAAAAGCATAAAGGTCTAGTCCGTACAATTGTGACACGGGTCGGCTTTACTAGCGGCCAAATTCAGCTCGTGCTCGTAACGGCAAAGCCTGAGCTACCTAAGCAAAAACTACTTGTCGAAGAAGTAAGAAAGAGACTGCCAAAGGTAACCTCATTTTTACAAAACGTGAATGGGAAAAAGACGTCACTCATCTTTGGCGAGAAGACGGTTCATCTAGACGGCGAGGAGATCATTGAAGAAACGTTGGGAGACAAATCGTTTCAGTTATCTGCCTGTGCCTTCTTTCAGCTGAACCCACAGCAAACCGTCCAGTTGTATAACGAAGCTGAAGGCTGCGCGCTTGACGGGAAAAGAAAAGGTCGTCGATGCGTATTGCGGTGTTGGGACGATCGGGTTATGGCTGGCAGAGCATGCAGCAGAAATTCGGGGCATGGACGTCATTGGCGAAGCGATCTCCGATGCAAAGAAGAATGCCGTTAAACACGGCTTTACTCATCTCCATTACGAGGTTGGTCCAGCTGAGCAATGGCTGCCAAAATGGCTCAAGCAAGGGTGGAAGCCCGATGTGATTATAGTCGATCCGCCCCGTTCTGGCTGCGATTCAAAGCTGCTGAAGACGATGATCCAAATCAAGCCGAAGCGCATCGTCTATATTTCCTGTAATCCATCGACCTTAGCGAAGGACGTCGAACAGCTCAGCAGACAAGGATTTCAAGTGAAAAGCGTTCAGCCGGTCGACATGTTCCCTTGGACCGCCCAGGTGGAAAGTGTGACAGAGCTAACGTTGAAGCTATAGGCCACCATTCCATCAGATTTCGCTAAGTCGAGCATGAAATGAAAGCATTTCAGTCAGCTTCGTGAAAAAATACTTGCTAGTTGGAGGAGAGATCGTTGTGGACAAATTTAAAGAGGTCATCACCCAATTAACAGGGAAGATGCAAAGGTCATGCTCGCGCAAACTATAATCGAGTTGGAGCGACTGGAGAAGACGTCCGGAAAAGAAGAGCACTTGGGGGAATTGCTGTCTCGATTGCGCAGAGGTTTGTATGAGGCTTCTCAAATAAATGTTGAGTATGAAACGCTTCATCTCGTGATTGGGCAATCTACCGCGAGTTGCTTAAAGGTCGGTTTAGAGCGCGAAAACAAGGTTTTAGGTATACCAGATTTCTTTGCTCAAGGGCCGATATGGCAGCTCCATCGCGATATCGGCCGTACTCGCCGCAATGAATGGGAGGAAGAGCACTTAACGCTCTCTACGTTTTGGTTAATGGAGCAGCACAAAAGGCGAAGCTCGGTGCTTAAGGAACTTGACGCGATTCCAGAAAATAAACCATTAGTGATTTGGGCTGGCGAAAACGCCTCTGAGCAAACAGGGATGCGTTACATTCTGTATTTATTACGGAAAAAAACGAATGACATTTTCTTCATAAATACAACGAAAGCGTTTCAGCAGTTGTCTGAGCATAGTTTTCGGTATACGGGTGAATTTTCTCCTGAGCAACTAAAGCGAATATACGATAATAGAAAGCCGACTCACCCGTTGTCTGACGAAGAAAAGTCTCGATTCCATGAAGAGTGGCTGAGCTTGGCTGAGACAAAACAAGTGTTACGGATATGGGAAAGCGAAGAAATAAAAAGTGTACCTGAGGATTATGTCGATTTAGCGATCGTTGATGCAGCTAAAAGGCTTCGCCGGAGCGAAGGCGATTTTATCAGGGCAGGAGCGCTAATTGCCGAAGTGATGGAACAGCTTGAGCACTCGGTAGGCGATCCGTTTTTGGAGTTTAGGATTTGGCATCTAATTTCCGAAGGTGTATTTCATGTGAAGGGAAATCCGAAGCAAATGAGCTCTTATCGTATAAAATTGCATTGATATTGTCGGTTAGACCCCGCGATCGGAGTGGCTTACTGAAATAAGTGCCCATAAAAGATACCGTAAAGCTTTCGCCGATGAAAGAAGCTGTCAAAAAGAAGCTCGCCCTGGGATATGAGTCTAGTGTGATGTTTATCATTTCAGGGTATAGTACAGAATAACTAAGCTTTCGGGGGGAAAACATGAAACAATCGTTAACAGACACGCTGCGTATGATTACGAAACAAAACTTCGATTTTTCTTGGTCACGGAGTGAGCGGACGGAAGCTATCCAAAAATATCTTGATTATTACCGTTTACAGGTTGACGCGTGCGAATACCGATACGGCTTCATTAATCAAGGCAACGAGCGAATTTTTGTGCAGTCCTTTTCGCCGCGTAAGCCGGAAGCAATCGTTTTGGTTGCGCACGGCTATTTTGATCATACCGGGTCTATGCACGAGCTTATCAATTATTTGCAAGATAGCAAATACCATGTCGTCAGCTACGATATGGTTGGACATGGGCTGTCGAGCGGGAGACGTGCCGAGGTGGATGACTTTTCGACATACGATGAGGTGTTTGAATCGGTTTATCGATTAATTCGTGCGAAATGCGATATACCGATTCATACTGTGGCCCATAGCACGGGTGCAGCAATTGCCATGCAATTTATCTTAAAGTACTCCCATGCTATTTCACGTGTTGTTTTGGTTGCACCGTTAGTTCGTACATATTTATGGCGACTTTCGAGTTGGTATTACGTTCGCTCGACCATTTTTAACTAATGTGAAGAGGAAATTCCGTGCCAATTCGTCGAATAAGCAGTATCTTTCATTTACAAGAAGCGATCCCTTGCAGCACCCTCAAATACCGCTTCGTTGGCTTGAGGCACTCTGGAAATGGAACAAGCAAAAGGATGAAGAGATTGCTTCTCCAAAAGATATCCTGATCATACAAGGAAAAAAAGGATCGAACGGTAGACTGGAAACATAACATCAAGTATGTAAGCAGAATCTTTATTCATGCGCGAGTGCGCTTTTTTTGAAAAAGGTGGTCATCAATTATTGAATGAAAGTCAGAAGATGCGGACAGAAGCCTTCGAAGCAATAGTTAGTGAATTAAAGAAATAACGATCAGATCTGGTATTGCCTTCTTTTGCAAGCATTATTCAATTGGACTCATGAAAAACTATAAAAGTCTGACATGACCCTATAGTACAAATGTCGTGTTGTCGAAACGTGTCTATTATTAGTCTTTACAAACTTATTAGAATATAGTAATTTTAGAACGACTTCCTAAAGGAATAATAGGTTTTCTTAATCTATTATTCTATTTCGTGAAAATATTTTAAAAAAGGAGGATCGTCTTTACATATGTAAGCGCTCATATTTTTCATCTAAAAAATGCCTGATAATTCAAAAAAATAAGGGAGAATGAGATGTCAAAAACAATTAATTCTTTATCTTTAGCCTCACTACTAGCACTCGCTGCTTGCGCTAGTGAGCCAAGTTCAGAAAGCAATGGCGAAAATGAAACGGTTGGAAATACAACAGGAGATGCAGGCGGAGATCTAGTAGTTGCTGTCGTTTCTGATGCAACCTCACTAGATCCTCATATTTCAAGTGATGTTCCTTCAGGTAATATTCAGTCAAATATTTATGAGACCTTGGTCAAATACAATTCAGACATGGAGTTAGAACCTCTTCTTGCCACAAAGTGGGAGGCCCTAGAGGACAATGTATGGGAATTCACTCTTCAAGAGGACGTTTATTTTCATGACGGCACTGAATTTAATGCGGAAGTCGTAAAAGCGAACATCGAACGAATCTTGGATGAGGATGTTGCTTCACCGCGGGCAATCCTGTTCGAAATTGTTGAAGAGGTTATCGTTGTCGATGAGCATACCGTTCAATTTGTAACAGAGGAGCCTTTGCACCACTTCCGGCCCATCTCGCCCATTATGCCTCAAATATAATTAGTAAAGAGGCGATAGAAAACGATTATGCGGCAGTTGAAGACGGCAAAGAACACGGAGCCTATATTAGTGAAAATCCGATCGGAACTGGATTCTTTGAATTTGAGAGATGGGATCCTGGCAGCCAAGTCGTCCTAACCAATTATGAGGGTTACTGGGGAGACAACGCAAAAGTCGATTCGGTAACGATTAAGGTTGTACCGGAAGATTTAACACGTATTGCTGAGCTAGAAATTGGGGACGCGCATATTATTGATCCGGTGACCCCGAGCGATCTAGCGCGTGTAGAAGAAACAGATGGGGTCAATGCTTATATACGTAATGCAGCCAGTATTACTTATCTCGGGTTTAATATGGAGAAGGAACCGTTTGATGATGAAAGAGTCCGTAAAGCTGTTGCGATGGTTCTTGATCGAGAAGAAATGATTGACGGAATATTGGAGGGAACCGGTGAGACGGCCGTCGGACCAATTAACGAAACAAACTTTGGGTTCAGTAACGAAGTAAGTGGATTAGAACGCGATCCTGAAAAAGCAAAGGCTTTATTGGCGGAAGCGGGCTATGAGGATGGCTTTCAAACAACGATATGGACGAATGACACTCGCGAACGAGTAGATATTGCGATACATACACAGGCTAAATTAGCCGAAATTGGAATAGAAGTGGAAATTAAGGAAGTAGAGTGGGGGGCGTACTTGGATAGTACGTCAGCTGGGGAGCATGACATGTTTATTTTAGGCCTTTCACTTGGAACTGGAGACGCCGATTATCCGATGCACATGCTATTCCATTCAGACAATGTAGGAACAGGAAACCGTGCCTTTATGCAGGACGAAACATTTGACCAAATGCTATACGAAGCGCGGATCGAGCAGGATGAAACCGAGCGTTTGGCCAAGTATGTAGAAGCGACCAATTATTTGAATGAGCAAGTGCCGATGGCATTTTTGTATCATCCGTCTCACATTATGGGGTATCGTGATGAAGTGAGCGGCTTCTGGTCGGACGCATCCGGCGTTTACCAATTACAGGATGTCACAATTAATTAAGACTTAAGTTAAGGTAGCACGAGCGGTTACTGTCCACTCATTAAGGTGGACAGAGAGTTAAAAATCTATCATCATTGGAGACGATGCTTCCAATGATGATAGATACTTTATAACACTTTACTTAAAAATGCTTGCAACCTCGGGTTTTTTGGCTGATCAAAAAAATTGCTCCGGTGGTCCTTCCTCCATAAAAATCCCCTCGTCAATAAAGAACACGCGGTCGCTGACCTCTTTGGCAAAGCCCATTTCGTGGGTGACGACGACCATCGTCATGCCTTCCTTCGCTAGATCCTTCATCACCTCGAGAACTTCGCCAACGAGCTCCGGATCAAGAGCTGAGGTCGGTTCGTCAAAGAGCATGACCTTAGGGTTCATTGCCAGTGCCCGGGCGATTGCGACTCGCTGCTTTTGCCCTCCGGAAAGGCTGTCAGGGTAATCCTTTGCTTTATCGGCCAGTCCGACTTTTTCAAGCAATGAAGATGCTGTTTGCTCGGCTTCCTCCTGATTGATTCCTTTAACCTTCAGCGGTGCGAGGCAAAGGTTTTGTTGTACAGTAAGGTGGGGAAAGAGGTTAAAATGCTGAAATACCATGCCAACACGCGAACGGACATCATTAATGTTCGTTTTCGGATCGGTTAAGTTGCTGCCGTCGACGATAACTTCACCGGCTGTAATTTCTTCGAGCATATTAAGGCAGCGCAGGAAGGTGCTTTTGCCCGAACCAGAAGGCCGATGACGCAAACGACTTCTCGTTCATCGATTTCAGTTGTTATTCCTTTTAATACTTCTGTAGTTCCAAACTTTTTTTTAAGATTATTCACTTGAATCATGCTTTATCCATCCTTCGCTCAATTCTGCGCAAAATTAGACTGGCAGGAATCGTGATACATAAGTAAAGAATACAAATCATTAAATACGGCTCAAAATAAGTAAACGATGAGCTAATATACTGTCTGCCCATATAAACGATATCCGCTACGGCGATGACTGAAAATAAAGACGTATCCTTCAGACTAATAATAAATTGGTTCCCTAAAGGGGGAATCATTCTACGAATCGCTTGCGGCCAAATAATATAGCGCATCGTTTGGCGGGCTGTCAGGCCAAGAGAACGCCCCGCTTCGCCTTGTCCTTTCTCAATCGATTCGACCGAGCCCCTGACGATTTCGGCAATGTATGCGCCCGAATTGAGTGCAATCGCGATAATGGCTGCCGCGACTTTATCGATATTATAGCTGAATAGGTCAGAAAAACCGTAAAAAAATGAGAAAGATTTGTGCGAGCATCGGTGTCCCGCGCATGACCTCAACATAAACTGTGGCGATTGCGTAAAGAATTTTATTCGACTTCGGCAAGCGGGCGATTCCGGCTAATGCACCGAGCGCAAACCCAAACGCTATACCGACGATTGTTATTAATAACGTATAGCGGAGTCCGTCCAGTAAGTATGGAAGGACTGCTAGATAATGCTGGTTAATAAATGAAAAAAAACATCGTTTACTCCTTCCACTTTTCAACATTTAATGACATAAAAAGCGTGACAAGCTCATTGTCACGCTCCTAGACTCACATTCCGTCTGGCCGTTCTCCGAACCATTTCTCATAAATGTCGCCAAATGTCCCATTTTCCATCAAAGTCGTCAACGCTTCGTCTGCTACGTTGCGAATTTCCGAGCCTTTTGAAAAAGCGATTCCATAATCCTCACCTGTTAACGGATCGCCAACGACTTTCAGCTGCTCTCCTCCTTCAGTTGAAGCGTAATATTGAACGTTTGGAATGTCATATACGGTCGCGTCTGCTCGCCCGGTAATGACGTTCTGGTACGCCTCGGTAATTTGTGGAAAGGCTTCAATGACTGCATCCGTATTTTGCTCAAGGTATCGCTCGCTTGTTGAACCGGTACGGGTCGTCACGTTCTTTCCGTCTAGATCGTCGATCGACGTTATTTCGTCATTATCGACGTGAACAGCAACGGTCAAGCCGGAAGTATAATATGGCTGGGAGAAGTCGATGTTTTCTTTGCGCTCCTCCGTAATCGTCATTCCGGCAATACCGATATCATACCGACCGGAAGACACACCGGCAACAATCGCGTCAAAGTCCATCGTTTCGAATTCGATTGCAAAGCCTGCTTCGTCAGAAATTGCTGTAATTAAATCAATATCAAAACCGACGAGATCCCCTGTTTCTTCATCAACGAATTCAAATGGAACGAAGCCGTTATCGGTCGCGACAGTGTAGGTTTCTTCGTCTGATGACGCCTCATTTGCTGCTTCTCCAGCCTCAGCAGAGTCGTCTGTTTCAGCATCCGTCCCCGCAGTCTGTTCATCTGTTCCACAAGCTGATGCAGCAAGTAAAAATAAAGATAAGAGCGTTAGCTTTACAAAAGTTTTCATTGTATTCCTCCTCAGAATGTAACCGATTAAATTTTTGGTGGCTAAACTATTACTTTAGAAAATCAAAACCAAATACCTACATTTTTTCCATAATCAAAAAAAAGTGAAAGTCTAAAGGTCTAGAAAACGTCAGAAAGTACTTGAAACTTTTTGGTTTTCTCGTAAGATAGAGAAAAGGACAAAGCTTCATTATTTCAAATTGCCTAAAGGAGGTGTCGGGTTCAGAGGCTCCTATGCTCTATTACTATCTGAGCCCGAAAGCATATGAATCTGTACAAAGCGCATGTTATCCACCAAGCACTCGTGTACCTCTCATCGTCTATTTTAACGAGAGCGATGGGCTCGTCACTTTTGAGAAAGATGAGGAGGCGATCGGTTATATTAAGCAATTAAATCAGGAGCCTGGTTAAACGAGCAATTTTGCATACTCTTGCACAAACGACAACGATATGCAAAACCCCATATCCGATGGACAGCTTTGACGAAGTTTACGAATTCCTTCATCAGATCGGGATTAGTAAAGGCGAGCTGGATTTTAAACAAGTCTATATTCATTGAGGAAGCTCTTTCGTTGAAAAAAAAAGCTTCCCCCTCGTTTCATCCTTATTCCTCACTGTCGTCGACAGGATAAACGCCATTTTCATCGTGGATCTCCCTGCCGGTTAAAGGCGGATTGAAGACACAAATCATTCTCATGTCCGATCCGGGATAGGCACGAAGCAAATGTTCGTCGTTTTGATCCAATGCATAAATCATATCTTTTTTTAATCGGCCACACTTTATTATCCTTCAGTGTAACAACCTCACCTTCACCTTCAATGCAATACACGGCTTCAAGATGGTTTTGGTACCAAATATGAGTTTCTGTTCCCGCTTTTATAATCGTATCATTCACAGAATAGCCCATCCCGTCTTTTTTAAATAGCAGGCGCCGACTCGTCCAGTTTTCTGCCTTTACTTCATTTTCTGTTCCTATGACGTCTTTAAGTGCAACTACTTTCATGATGAATACCTCCACATTTTTATATTTCTATGCATGAATTGATTGTTTATCACGAATTAATGAGCGGACAAACCCCATCTTAAAGTGAAGTTGAAGCTGTGCCAATCATCTCCGTTCGGTTAACTACGTCAGTGGGGATGGAGCGTATCCGTACCCCACTAACGGAATTTTCACTTATGATTTCTAGGAGGTGACTAATTCCTTGGCTCCAACGACAGCTTTAATACTATCCTCAATGATTGCAAAACCGTCTTCCAGCTCTTCTTTTTTTTATGGTGAGGGCCGGGAACAGTTTAAATACTTCGTCCTCCGGTCCGGCAGTTTCCATAATCACCCCGCGTTTAAATGCTTCTACAGCAACCTTTTCGGAAAAGCCTTCGATCTCTGAGGCAATACCGGCCATGAACGCGCGCCCTCGTTTTTCACCATTAATTTCTGGATAAGTATTAATAATTTTTTTCGAGAAACTGTTCTATCAAGGTTGATTTTTCGGCAATCTCTTGCTCGAATTGTTCATCCTTCCAATAGGAAAGTGCAGCTGTGGCCGTTACAAACGCATGGTTATTGCCACGGAACGTTCCGTTATGCTCACCGGCGCCCAAATATCAAGTTCTGGTCGAATTAATGTAATCGCAAGTGGCACACCGTAACCGCTGATTGATTTTGACATACAAACGATGTCTGGTGTAATTCCTGCTGCTTCAAAGCTAAAGAAGGTGCCTGTTCGTCCAACTCCCGCTTGAACATCATCAACGATAAGAAGAATGCCCCATTGCTTGCATATTTTTTTCAATTCGTTGCAGCCACTCGCGGCTGGCGGTATTAAGGCCGCCTTCACCTTGGACTGTCTCGAGGATCATGGCTGCTGGAATCGCTACGCCACTTCCACGATCTTCAAGGAAGCGTTCGAGATACTCCAGAGTGTCGAGATTGTCTCTAACAAAGCTATCGTAAGGCATCGTAACAACATGATGGAGTGGAATTCCGGCTCCTTTCCGTTTGAAAGAATTTCCGGTGACGGACAGCGCACCGATCGTCATGCCGTGAAAACCATTCGTGAAGCTAATAATATCCGTTCGCCCAGTCACTTTGCGAGCTAGCTTTAGAGCGCTTTCTACCGTGTTTGCCCCGGTTGGACCTGGAAACATTACTTTGTAATCTAGATTTCTCGGCTTCAGTATGACATCGTGAAACGTTTGTAGAAATTCGGCTTTTTGAGAAGTAGCCATATCAAGTGAATGCGTGATTTGGTCGCTCAGAATGTAATCGACAAGCTTTTCCTTCATCATCTCGTTATTATGACCGTAATTGAGAGCACCTGCGCCGGAGAAAAAAATCGACATATTCCTTCCCGTCCTCATCCCACATTCTCGAGCCTTTAGCCTTACTAAAAACCGTAGGGAAGCTTCGGCAATAGCTGCGCACCTCGGATTCCATCTGCTCAAAAATATCCATTGTTGTCTTTGACATTGTTTACATCTCCTCCTAAATACACTTACTTGGTATGGGTATTTTGGTGCTTATACATATGACTGAACGCGAAGGCCTCCTCCATGTATAATGAGGGATCGTTTACTTCTGTAAAGGCCCGACGCGAAATAACTTTTCCTCCTCGTGGCTATCACCCGGAAAAAATGACTTATCAAAGCAGGACATCACTTCACAATTGGTCTGATGCTCTCGCGCCAAGCGGCGGAACAATGATTGAGATGCTTTGTTTGAAGGGTGATGGTTGCTTCGACGTAACGGACATTCTTACAAACCTCTCGTTGAATAAGCTCGTTTATCATTTTTGTAGCAAGTCCTTTGCCACGCTGGGAAGAATCCACACCGATTTGCCAGATGAAAACAACATCCTCCTGTCCAGGGGGGATAAAAGCGGTGGCAAATCCGGCTAGCTTATTATCTGCTTTCGCCAGCACACAGGTTTCTGCAAAATAATGACCCATCATGATATACTTATAGGCAGAATTTTGATCTAGTGTGGAACGCGATACGAGCTCCCACATAGCAGCCCCATCTTTCGCAGTAGGTGTTTCAAAGCGGAGTGCATTCGCTGTTTGCCGAGGGATTGTCATTGTTTGGTTGCTAATGGTTGTTCCTCCTTCTTCAAGCTCTTTTTGAAATGACGAAAAAGTGCAAATTCTAATTAGTCGGTTCAATACCCGATGGACTTGGGAGAAACCATATGTATAATCATACGGGGATGTGCCAAAGAGGGCAAACGGGCATAACGTGGATTAACTGGCTTAAAATGGTCTTAGCTTCCATAAGATTATGTAAGGGCGATGAGCGTTGTAAATCCTGCCGTATCATTAACTTTTCAAACAAATTGAGAAAATGGGGAGTTTATGAACTGATAAAGTAATAGCCAAGCGGTCATTTGGAGGGAGTCAGCTATCAAATAAAAAAAACACGCTTCAATGAATAAGAAGGTGAATTAGTCTGACGGACTATAGTCGCTCTAAATTGCAAAGAGCTTTTTCGCTCGGAGCTCCGTTGTGCTGACGAAGGAGCTCCTAATTTCTGATTTATGGTTATCGTTTCAAAAAAATAAAACATAACGTCAAGTTAACAAATGTTCTAAAGCCGGCTTTAACTGGCGGTATTGAAAAGGGTAATCTAATGTTTCGGCTTTTTGCGGAAGAACTTTTTGTCCATCTAAAACGAGTGTGCTCATGTCGCCTAAAACGAGCTTAATCGCCAACGCTGGTGCAGGTAACCAATGCGGACGGTTTAGAACCTCCGCTATCGTTTGTCCAAAGTGCTTCATTTGAAGAGGTGTTGGGGCGGTGACATTCAGTGGGCCTTCAACCTTTTTGTTTTCAAGGGCGAAATCGATCAGACCGACGGCATCATCAATATGAATCCAAGAAAGCCACTGCTTACCTGAGCCAAGTGTTCCGCCAGCAAACATACGATATGGAAGGACCATTTGAGCGAGTGCACCTTCCTTCTCGTGTAGGACGATACCGAAGCGACAAAAAACCGAACGAATTCGATATTGTTGGGCGATTTTGGCTTCGTCTTCCCACTGCTTCACAACAGAAGCCAAAAAATTGTTCTCCTCCGACTCGGCAGTCGAAGCTTCAGTGAATGTTTTTGTAACGGATGTGCCGTAATAACCAATAGCAGAAGCGTTAATGAATAATGACGGTTTTTTGGAGAGATTGCTAATTAAATGAATGAGGGCACGAGTAGACAAAATTCGGCTATTCAACAGCTCCGTTTTTCGTTTGGTTGTCCATCGACCTGAGGCCAAAGATTCGCCAGCAAGATTGACAATTGCATCGACTCCTTCAAGCTCATTTTCCGGAGCTAGTCCATGCTTAAGCCACTCAATATAGTGAAGCCGAGGTTTATTCTTTTTATTAGAGGCATCTCGCGTTAAAATATAAATATCATGACCTTGGTGTTGCCATTTTTCGGTCAGGCGTCTTCCTATTAATCCTGTTCCTCCGGCAATGGCTATTTTCATTTGATCACCCCTTACAAAATTAGTAACAAGCTGAACACGGAATCGAGAAAGCGACTATATTTAATTATACTATGGATTAGGCAAGGTTTGCAGACGTTTTGGAGGCGAGCGATGTTGATTAAAATTACACGCATTACGGTCCAAAAGCGAAATAAAGAACGCTATAACGTTATATTGACCAAGGGAACGGAGAGGAATATGGATTTAGCGTTGATCAGGATGTTTTAATTAAACAGCAATTAAAAAAAAGGGTCAGCTATTGAGGCAGACGCTTTGCCGATGATTGTCGAAGAGGACGAAAAAAAAGAAAGCTTACCAGCTTGCCCTTCATTTTCTCTCTTATCGGATGCGCACGATTGCCGAAGTGAGAGCGTATTTGCAACAAAAGGAAAAGCGAGTAGAGCACGCGGAAGCAGCGATTCAAAAGCTGCTCGAACATGGCTTTCTAAATGATCAAAGCTTTGCCGATTCCTATGTCCGCTCGAAAATAAATACATTGTTAAAAGGACCGCTTTTGCTCAAGCAGGAGCTGTTGCAAAAAGGAATTTCCAATACTATGGCTGAGCAGGCCGTTGCGCAATTTTCAGTGGAAAAGCAAGTAGAAAAGCTTTCAATCTGGCTCGAAAATCAGCAGAACAAAAACAGGCGCGATTCAGCTGCCGCCTTTAAGCAAAGGCTAACCAATCGTTTAATCGGAAAAGGCTTCGCTCACTCGGTGATTGGACAGGCGTTTGAGACAATTGAAGTCAATCAGGATAATGATGAAGAATGGGAAGCGCTTTGTTATCAGGCACAAAAGCTAGAAAGAAAGTACAGCGCTCGTTTTCGAGCTCGGGAGTATGAGCAAAAGATGAAGCAGGCTCTATATCGTAAAGGCTTTGCTCTTGATTTAATTATGAAATACCTCAAGCAAAACGGAGAGTGAAAAACATGGAAGAGAAACGTTTTAGTGAAATGACCGAATTTGAATTGAAAACGACGATCGCGCGATTAAATGAAAAAGCAAAAAAAGCGGAGCAATTAGGTTATATGAATGAATTTGCGGTTCACGAGCGTAGAAAGCTTTTAGCGCAAGCATACCTTTTAAATCCAAAGGACTATGTTCCGGGTGAAAGCTACCAAATGATTGAAGGCGACTCTTCTTTCCAAATTTCGTACCTCAATGGTTATTTCGCTTGGGGCTATCGAGACAACACGAGTTCGCTCGAAGCTGTGCCGATTTCAATGTTAAGACTAAATGAGTCTAGAAGACGTTAAACGTCTTCTAGACAAGAGCACAAGCGCCTAGCGGTGGTACTTTTTCGTTTGTACCGCAAGAATAATATTGTGCTGGCTTTGCTGTGTTTCACCATTTACTTGATGAAAGGCACGTTTTGGGTTTGCACGCGGTGAATCGAAGGGATCCGAATAGCTTTGTTTTTTTCTTCTCCTTACCCATTGAAAGTCCCCCAGTTCATGTTGATTAATGGGATTTTGTTGAATCGGCCATACGTTCCTGTAGCCGATCGATCGTTGTCCCGTCCGAACGCTTGGAGACATGCTCGTTCGGTTTTCCTGGTGCTTCGCCTGTAAAAGAGATGTGCTGTGGAAAATTTTTTTTCTTTATTTCGCAACTCGTGCGCCCCCTTTTGAGCTTGGCTCAATTTTAGTATAAGCAACTCGTCAGCAGCTATCAAACGTAATTCTTGTCAAAGGAGGAAAAGAAGATGGAAGAGCGATTTCAGCGATTAACTAATCTGCTGCTTGAGCGTAATAAACAGTTAAGTGCAGAACAGGCTAGAACCTGGGTTGAGGGAATGTGGGAAGATTTTGAGGCGACGCGAGCGAAAGCTGGACGTCCTTACAGAGGGCAGGAGCTAACAGAGCAAATTGTCATCAACTGGATCAGGCAGTACGGTCCACACTTGCATCGTTACGTACCTGAAAAAGGGAAATTTGCCCACTTAAACGAAGCCGCTCGTCCGAAGCATTAAAAAGGGCTTTCGACAAAAGAAAAGCTGGCTATACAAGGCCAAGCTTTTCTAGTCCGTAACAAAATTTAATTTTTTTTGCAAACGATCTTCACTATAAACCCACCCCGTATAGGAGGATAATATTTCAAGATCTTCGTTTAATTGGACGATCGCTACAAATGGATAGTGGCCTTTACTGCGATACCGCAAATCGACAAAGCGCACTTCGGTTAGCCCGTCTTTTTCCTCTATTTCCCAGCGGTAAGTTGGCGAAAACGAAAGAAATGCAGCTAAATTTGGATCCTTTCGTGCTGCATTGATCGCAGGCAGATCGGGAATCGGATGAAACGTATAGGATTCGAAGAAATTAATTTGCCGATGAATCGATTCAGCCACGTAAAGAGTCGATGGTGTTCGGATGACTAAATGCCATTGATACCAACGAATTGAAGGTGAAACAAATATATGGGTTGCATCCGAGTGCAGCTCTCTTGCCCTTTTGACAACTCTGTTCTTCTCGTAAAAACGCCATCCGTAATAAACGATTAGAAGCATGTACAAGCTTGTAAATGTCCAAAATGGGTTGCTGCCTAAAATCCATAATAAAATGGCACCGATATGCAGTAAGAAAATATACGGATCAAAAATGTTAATAACGCCAAGGGCGATCCAACGATTAGAAAATGGTCGCAAGGCTTGCGTTCCATAGGCGTTAAAAATATCGACGAACACGTGGAGAAACACTGCAATAATAGACCATAGTAGTAAAGTTTGCCACTGGGCTTCAGGAGCAAACAGCATAATCCTCCGGTGACAAGCAAAGGCCAGGTAAACAAAGCGGGTATTGAATGGGTAACTCCGCGGTGATTGCGTATATAACGGCGTTGTTTCGTAATTTAAGCACGGTATCAAAATCCGGAGCGTGCGAACCAATAATGGTTGCAAACATCACTGAGGTTTGCATTAATGGGTCATTTGCGATGGTGGGATCAAGCGTTGCAAGGCCACCGAGCGCAATCCCCATCGTAATATGTGTTGCTGTGTCCATTAAAAAGAGTCCTCCTTCTCGGTGATTCACTCCGATCCATGGTATAGTTTATTTATACCCGAAATTAGCAAATTTCAAAAGAGGAGTAACCAAACCGTGACAAAACCTTTACATATTTTTATCGAATACAAAATAAAAGAACAAAGCGTTGAAGCGTATGAACGAGCAATGAAGGAACGAATTTTACGAGAGCTCCCGCTCCATGGAGCGTCGAATATTCAGTGGTTTGCTGCCCACGACCAGCCTTGTCTATATGTTGAGATGTTCGAGGTTCCAGCATCTTCTTATTATCACGCTTTGCAGGAGTTGCGTCAATCGGAAAACGCTCCTGTTTTTGGAGAGATCTGCCAGTATGTAGCGGGAGGCAGTCAGAAGATTCATTGCTGGGCCTTTCAGCGTAAGGAGTAGAAAAAAATTGGTACATAAAAAAACTGGAAGAGGTAAAAATCGAAAGCTTTCAAGAGGACTTAATTGCCTGGTTTGAAGAGAATCTCAGACCCTTGCCCTGGCGTGAGAATCGAGATCCTTATCGCGTATGGGTTTCAGAAGTGATGCTACAGCAAACTCGTGTCGACACAGTTATTCCTTACTTCATAAATTTTATGCGAGAGTTCCCCGATTTGGAATCGTTGGCTGATGCTGATGAAGAGAAACTGCTCAAAGCCTGGGAAGGACTCGGCTATTATTCGAGAGTAAGGAACTTGCAAACGGCAGTCCGAGAAGTTGTGGCCGAGTATGGGGGGAAGGTACCAGAAACCCGAAAAGAAATTTCCTCTTTAAAGGGAGTGGGCTCCTATACAGCTGGGGCAGTTCTTAGCATTGCTTATGGAATGCCTGAGCCAGCCGTTGACGGTAATGTGATGCGAGTGCTTTCCCGGGTTCTATTAATAGAAGAGGATATTGCTAAACAAAAAACAAAACGTTTATTTGAAGATATACTTTACGATCTCATTTCTACAGCCGATCCTTCAGCCTTCAATCAAGGCTTGATGGAGCTAGGGGCATTGGTCTGTACTCCCCGCTCACCAGGCTGTCTGCTCTGTCCAGTTCGTTTACATTGCCGTGCATATGAAGCGGGAGTACAGGACGCATTGCCATTGAAATCAAAAAAAGAAAAAGCCGGTTCCAAAGCAAATGGCAGCTGTCGTTCTCCGCAATGCTCATGGAGAAATATTAATCGAAAAGCGGCCAGATAAAGGGCTGCTAGCGGGTCTCTGGCAATTCCCTACTATAGAAACCGAAAGTCTTTCTATGCAGCTACAGGAGCTGGAGCAAGCGCTTGAACCAACTATTGGTGCGTTGCGTATGTCGGCTCAACCAGTTCAAACCGTTGAGCACGTATTTTCCCACGTGATTTGGAATATTACGGTCTACGAGGGAGAAACGGAAAGTATAGCAAAATTAGCCACTAATCAAAAGTGGGTCACAAAAGAAAAAAAATGGAACATTATGCATTTCCCGTACCCCATCAAAAAATAATCGAGCAATTATAAAGCTTTCTTTTTCGGGAAAAGAGTCTGAGCGAGTATTAAGGTGAGAACGTTATGTGGGCGAAGTAGATTTGACAAAGGCGTTGCAGCGTTGCCCAATTTTTAGAAAGGTGTGAGCATCATGGATTTATCTTTAAAAAAATAAAGTTGTGCTCGTAACTGGAGGCTCGAAAGGGATCGGCAAGGAAATCGCTTTGGCATTTCTAGAAGAAGGTGCCAGGTTGCAATCGTAGCCAGGGGAGAAGCAGCGTTAAAGGAAATGAGGCCGAGCGCCGTGACGATTCAGGCAGATGTTACTATTCCTGCTGAGAGGGAATGGGCTTTCCAAAAGGTTATTGACACCTATGGCAGGGTAGATATTCTAATTAACAATGCCGGTGGGAGCAACGGCTCAACTGTTGCTGAAACCGATATGGAAATATTTCAACGAGCGTTTGAGCTTAATTACTTTTCAGCTGTGCACTTTAGTCAATTAGCTCTCCCATACATGAAAGCCCAACAGAACGGGGCAATTATTAATATTTCTTCAATATTCGGTCGTGAATCCGGTGGCAAGCCTACTTATAATAACGCGAAAGCCGCCTTAATAAGCTTTACGAAGGCCCTTTCCGATGAAGTGATTAAAGAGCAAATACGTGTTAATGGCGTTGCACCTGGCTCAATTCTCCACCGACGGGGAACTGGCAGCGACGTCTCGACGAAAATCCAGAAAAAAAATTCAGAGCTTTGTTGAGCAGGAAATACCGGCAGGACGCTTCGGAACAGTTCGTGAAATCGCCAACGTTGTCCTCTTTCTTGCCTCAGACAAAGCTAGCTGGGTTTCCGGAGCAACGATCAACGTTGATGGTGGCCAATCAAAATCAAACCATTAATGCAAAAAACCGAGTGTACCGCAACTCGGTTTTTTGCATCGTGTGGAGTCCCTCTTTAAAAGTAACTTTTTACTCCAGTAGGGGGCGCAGCGGTAAAACGAACGGCTTTTTGCTCAATGACTTGCTTTATGATTCGTTTTTTTTCTTTAAATCGAACGCTCAAAAATTATCACTAGTCATTATTCATTAAGCCAATTTCTTCAACCTTCCGTTTCGTCTCTTCTGTCCCTAAATTGTAAATGGCTTCATATACATCGTTTAAGCCGCTCTGATATTCGTTCTTATCGCGATCAACCTTTAAATCGTCAAAATGGCGAAATGTAAAAAGGTTACCGAGCTCTAAGTCGTGCGACTGCACCTGATTCAAAAGGTCCTGTAAAGCCTTTATCTCCGTTTCTGTAGCCGAAATTTCGTATTCAATCATTTGACCGTCGCCAACTTTTACCGGACTAATTGCATCCATACTAATAGGATTTAAATTGACAAAATAGTTTTGCTTATCCAACGGTTCATTCCTTTATCGATGTCTAATTGAAAAGGTAAGCGCAGCTTATTATACTGACGATTCTGCCTTACCCAACAACTAAACGATTTGTTAGTTCTATGTTGCCCAATTGGACTTGGAGTATGTGCTTGGACCCACTATATCCACACTATATCAATGATGCGAAAGGACGATGCTCCCGCTGTATTGCCTATTCTCAAGAGCTTGATGTGCCTTATCCGCTTCATGAAAAGGAAACGTTTGTCCGACATGAGCGAGGAGGAGTCCTTGCTCAAAGCCCGCAGCAATCGCCTTTCCTGCTTTAATGAGTTCCTGTTGCGGAACAGAAAACAAAAATATTCCGAGCAAAGCTGCATTTCTCATGTTTAACTGACGCCATAAAAGAGGCGGTGTATTATTACTAGGTGACCCGATCGTAACAATTCTTCCACCAATGGCAATCATTTGAAAGTCTTTTTCCATATTATCGCTTAAGGCGACATCAAGAATTAAAGAAACCCCTTTTCCGTCCGTGATTTCCATCACTTGCTCGACCAAGTTTTCGCTTCGATAATTGATGACTCGATCGGCGCCTGCCTTCAAGGCAATTCCTTTCTTTTCATCCGTACTTGTCGTTGTTATGACAGTCGCACCTGCTTGTTTGGCAAGCTGAATCGCTGCATGACCTACTGCTCCAGCTCCGCCAAAAACCAATACGTTTTCACCTGGCTGAATTTGACCACGGTAAAATAAGGAAAGGTGGGCAGTTGTAAAAGCCATCGCTATAGCAGCCCCTTCTTCATATGTCATCGTTTTCGGTAAAGGAAAGGCTAGCTTAGCTGGAACAGCAGCAAGCTCGGCAGAAGCCCCTTTTGCTTTAGTTGCCCAGATGCGGTCTCCGCTCTTGAAACCCTTTACTTCGCTCCCAATACCAATAACTTCCCCAGCCAGATCAAAATGAGGAATATACGGGAGCTGGTCCACTTTTCTGATACCCTTTCGAAAATACGTATCAACAGGATTAATTCCGCTCGCTTTTACTTTAATTAACAGCTCGTCTGCTTTTATGGAAGGTGGTTCAACCTCCTTGACTTGCAAAACATTAGGTTTCCCGTATTGCTCGTACACTATTGCTTTCATCTGCAATTACACCTCACTTTTTACTTATATTTTAAAGTAATTGGCATAAAAAACCTAGTCCGCCGCACGGCCTAACGTTGCTTTTCACCTTTTTAGCAATGCGATATAATAAAGAGTGATTTGAGAAGGAGGATTTTTGATATGGAAACAAAAGTTGCGTTAGTTACTGGCAGTAGTCGCGGGATTGGTAAACAAATTGCACTTCGATTGGCAGAACAAGGTTATCATCTTGTCATCAATTATGCGAGAAGTAAGCAGGCAGCACTTGATACAGCAAAGGAAATTGAAGCGATCGGTCAAAGAGCATTGGTCGTAAAGGCAAATGTAGGAAAGCCTGAAAAAATTAAAGAGCTGTTTGAAAGCATTGATCAAGAATTCGGCCGTCTAGACGTGCTTATCAATAATGCGGCTTCAGGTGTATTACGCCCATTAATGGAATTGGAAGAAAGCCATTGGAATTGGACGATGGATATTAACAGCAAGGCGCTTTTGTTTTGTGCGCAGGAAGCTGCCAAACGGATGGAAGTACAAGGTGGTGGGCATATTGTCAGTCTAAGCTCACTTGGAGCGATTCGTTATTTGGAAAATTACACAACGGTCGGCGTATCGAAAGCAGCTGTCGAAGCCTTGACTCGTTATTTAGCTGTTGAACTGGCCCAAATGAATATAGTGGTAAATGCTGTTTCTGGTGGTGCCGTAGATACTGACGCCTTATCTCATTTTCCTAATCGAGAGGAATTGTTAACTCATTCGGCTGCGAGAACTCCGGCTGGACGAATTGTTGAGCCTGAGGATCTTGTCAATGCTGTTATGTTTTTAGTATCTGAGCAAGCGTCAATGATTCGTGGACAAACGATCATCGTAGACGGCGGTATTTCTTTACTGACTTAATAAAAATTTAAGCGAAGGCATACATAGGAAAATAAATATTCAATATTTCTGGATAAAACGATTACCTCTTGGACATCTTAATCGATGTGGAGGTGATATCAAATGAAAAACCAACAACAAAACCAAGCTTCTAAAACAAATGCTCAAGAAGTGAAAAAGCAAAACCAAGCTTCTGCACAAGGCTTCAACGCTGAATTTGCAAGCGAAACAAACGCTCAAGAAGTGAAGCAGCAAAACGCTAAATCACAAGCTCGTAAACAACAATCTAACCAACAAAATCAACAAAACAAATAACAGACTTGAAAACAGTTGGCACTCTCTGGCACGACGTTCAGAGAGTGCTTTTTTTATAGAACCTGTCTATGCTGTTATTATAAATAGAAGCTATATAGGTAATATGCAACAGACTGGCGAGCTGATGGATTTCAGGTAAACGAAATATCGCTCCCGATGGAAGGCCAATTTGAAGTAACGAAATTAAAACTAGTCAATGACCCATAATGGTGGCTCATTGACTTTTTTAGGTCAAAAAGAGCCGAACCGTCGAATCAAAGAGCCGAACCGTCGAATCAAAGAGCCGAACCGTCGAATCGAAGAGCCGAACCGTCGAATCGAAGAGCCGAACCGTCGGATCAAAGCCCGAACCGTCGGATCGAAGAGCTGAACCGTCGAATCGAACTAATAAATCGTTGCAACGGAAATACCGTCGTTCGTGAATTTCCGATTGATAGCTAAGAATTTACGCAAAATAGAATACTGAAAATAGTGCTAAATCGACGTCAGGAAAGGCTTGATACATACCTATAAATGCTTACATTTTCAAATGGGCCAGGAAAGCTGTATAATAGTAAAGAATGAATTAAATCAAATGCGGGAGCAAGCAATGTTTTATGTGCACGGACAGCGTACATTTTGCGGAAAGATGGACAACTCTGCAATGACGTTCCGACAACAAACAGAAAGGAGCTTTATATGAATTTTCCCAAAGTAGGCAGTCATATTCAGATCCAGAGCTACAAGCATAATGGCTCGCTTCATCGAATTTGGGAAGAAACAATAGTGCTAAAAGGGACGTCAAAGGTTGTAATAGGTGGTAATGACCGAATTCTTGTTAAAGAATCAGACGGGAGAAACTGGAGAACTCGTGAACCTGCTATTTGTTATTTCGATTCGGAGCATTGGTTTAACATGATCGGAATGATTCGGGCAGATGGGATTTACTATTATTGCAACCTTGGCTCTCCTTTTACCTGGGATGAAGAAGCATTGAAGTATATCGATTATGATCTCGATATTAAAGTGTTCCCGGATATGACGTTTAAACTCTTAGATGAAGACGAATATGAAATGCACGGTAAACAAATGAATTATCCACCCGAGCTTGATCGGATATTAAAGCGCAGTGTCGATGAATTAATTTCATGGATTCATCAGCGCAAAGGGCCCTTTGCCCCACTGTTCATTGAAAATTGGTATGAGCGTTTTTTTTACAATATCGATAGTACAGTGAGGGCAGGGGATACGTAAAGAACTGGTGAAAGCCGGTTCTTTACGCATTATTTCGAAAAAAAAGGCTTCAAAACGGTTTTTGCGGTAAGCTAAATTCGGTTTGTCGCAGAGCAACGAGAATGGGGAGAAGCAAAGCAAAAATGGAAAGTATCAAACGTTATTTGGCATTTGTCAAACCTTACATTAAAGAAATCATACTAACGATTATTATCGGAATCGTAAAATTTGGAATCCCGCTCCTTTTGCCGCTCGTAATGATGTATGTCATTGACGATATTGTTTTAGCAGATAATTTGTCCACCGCTGAAAAAAAACATCCCAGTTATTATGGCTAATGGGTGGCATGTTCTTTATTTTTATAGTTATACGACCGCCAGTCGAATATTTTCGGCAATATTATGCGCAATGGATAGGAAATAAAGTGCTCTATGATATTCGTGATCAATTGTTTTCTCATATTCAGCGCCTAAGTTTACGGTTTTATTCGAATCGCAAAGTGGGGGAAATCATTTCTCGCGTTATTCATGACGTAGAGCAAACAAAAAAAACTTTGTCATTACTGGATTAATGAATATTTGGCTCGATTTATTTACTATTGTAATAGCAATTGTGATCATGCTGAATTTGAATGTTTGGCTAACCCTAGTCGCTATTTCGATGTTCCCTTTATACGGGTTTTCGATTAAATACTTTTATGCAAAATTGCGCCATTTAACCCGGGTACGATCCAGGCCCTGGCCGAGGTACAAGGACATTTGCATGAGAGAGTACAAGATGAGCGTCATTCGAAGCTTTGCACTTGAAGAGCATGAACAAAAGCAATTCGCGAAAAGGAACGAGAATTTCCTCACAAAGGCGCTCGATCATACGAGCTGGAATGCGAAAACCTTTGCTGCAGTGAATACAATTACGGATATCGCTCCGTTGCTCGTTATACTTGTAGCAGGCTATTTTGCTATTTCTGGTACGCTCGAAATTGGAGTGATGACGGCATTCGTGCTTTACATGGAACGTTTATACGGTCCATTGCGGCGTTTAGTTAACTCATCGACGGTCTTAACTCAATCAATCGCTTCGATGGATCGCGTTTTTGATTTTATTGATGAAAAATATGATATCGTCGACCAAAAAGGGGCAAAGGAACTAAAATCGGCACGGGGAGAAATACGCTTTGAGAATGTCTCATTTACTTATCAAGAGGCTGAGAAGCCGGTGTTGAGCCATTTGAACCTCCATGTCAAACAAGGAGAAACAATCGCATTTGTCGGGATGAGCGGTGGAGGAAAAAGTACGCTCATCAGCCTGCTTCCAAGGTTTTATGATGTATCTGACGGTGCCATTATGCTCGATGACGTAGACATCCGTCACTATCGCGTAAGAAGCCTCCGCGACAAGATCGGGATGGTGTTACAGGACAATATTTTATTTAGCGATTCAGTTAAGATGAATATTTTGATGGGGAATCCCGGAGCGAGTGATGACGAAGTAGTCGAAGCAGCAAAAGCAGCGAATGCCCACGATTTTATTATGAGCCTTCCAAACGGTTACGATACGGAGGTCGGTGAGAGAGGGGTTAAGCTTTCTGGCGGTCAGAAGCAACGAATCGCGATCGCTCGAGTTTTTCTGAAAAACCCACCAATTTTAGTATTGGACGAGGCGACCTCTGCCCTTGATTTGGAAAGCGAGTATTATATTCAGGAGGCGTTGGAGAATTTAGCACATGAGCGGACCACCTTTATCGTCGCTCATCGGTTATCGACCATTACTCACGCCGATCGAATTGTAGTGATTGAAAATGGAAAGATCGTCGAAATCGGCTCGCATACGGAGTTGATGGAAACGGAGGGGCATTATAAAAGGCTATTTGAAGTCCAACACCTTAGTTAACCCCCGCGCGAAAAGCGCCATTTGTTACTTCGAAACAGTTCAATCCATTAGAAAACGAGTACAGCAGTTTTTGCTGTACTCGTTTTTAATGAGTATCTTCGAGCTTAACCTCGTTATCGTTTTTATGAAAATGGAAGAAGCTGTCAACTAGATGATCCAGATGCTCGAGCTGTTCTTGATATTCAAGAATTTGTGAAAATACGGGTAACGCGTGTAACCACGATTCTTGTTCAATCATTTTTTCGTCATAAAGTTGCACGAATGAGTTAGAAAGCGCCATTTTTCCCTGATTTAAGTCGTTAAGCATTTGATCGCCAAGCTCTGTTCTGACCTTCCCTACATACCTCATTAATATTCGATCATGATACTGAGTGAGCAAATCGAGCTGCTCCTCGATTTCTCTTTGCACATTTTCAGGAAGCTTAATGCGCTCTTCGGCTCGACGTTCTAAATTTTTTTTAAAACGGAGAGTCCTTTTTTTTCGTTGTCACAACCATTTGCCTGAATAAAACGATCCGACGGGCTTTGGCATATTTTTTTGCGGAAAAAAAATAATTGCGTTCTTCTTTATACAACAAATATAAATTGTCGATTTTAACGATTTCCTCTTCTAATCGATTTATATCTTTTTTCAAGGCGCGAGTATCGGCATCTCCTCGCAAGCAAAGCATCGTCCATTGAACCGTATCTTCTGTCGTCTTTACTATTTTTTGAAAAAGCTTTGTTTCATAGCGCGGCGGTATGAAGACGAGATTTACGATCAAAGCCGCAAATACGCCAATCATTATTAGACCGAAGCGAGCTAAAGCAAATTCGATAAAGTTCTCAGTTGGGCTTTCCATAATGATGATGATCGTAACGACGGCAAGCGGAATGGCCGTTGCTTCAATTTTAAGCTTTAAAATCGTAGCAATAGCTAGAATAACCGTACAGCCGATCACAAAAGGTTCATTGCCAAAGGTCATTACGAAAATCACGCCGAGAATAGCGCCGATTAAATTTGCTTGAACTTGCTCGAGCAGCTTTTGAAATGTCCGGTAGACAGAAGGTTGAATCGCAAAGGCGGCAGCAATGGCTGCAAAGGTTGGCTGCTCTAGCCCTAACCACATAGCAAGGTACATGGAAAGTATTATAGCAAGACCCGTTTTAAAAATACGAGCACCAAGTTTCATTTCGTTTATAGTCCTTTCTTTTATTCGTGCTTATGCTCAAAGTATTGGCAATAGAACAAGCGAATAAACTTTCTTAACCATCGTCACTATACATGGTTCAGTCATGAGAATCAAGCGGAACTATGCATAAAAACATGTAAGAAAGAGAGAACAATGTTCTCCAAACCGCTTCTATAAAAAAAAACAAGGATCGCCTCATTCAATGAGGTCGGGACGGGGTTTGACTAATAAGTTGTAGATACGGTAGCAAATGCGTTGTCTGCAGCTTGGAGGGTCTCCTCAATATCATCACTCGTATGGGCGATTGTTAAAAACCAAGCCTCGTACTTTGAAGGGGCGAGATTAATTCCTTGCTTCAGCATTTCTTTAAAGAAAAGAGCGAATCGTTTCCCGTCTGTTCGTTCTGCTTGTTCATAATTCGTTATCGTCTCTTTTGTAAAGAAAATCGTCAAAGCCCCTTTAAGACGATTGAGCGTAATCGGTACGCGATGCTTCCGGGCAAGCTCGCAAAGCCCCGTCTCAAGCTTTTCACCAAGCCGATCCAGCTCTTCATATACTCCATCCTGCTGGAGCACTTCAAGACAGGCGATGCCTGCGCTAATTGAGGCAGGGTTTCCAGCCATCGTGCCAGCCTGATAGGCGGGGCCAAGCGGAGCAACCTGCTCCATAATATCGATTCGACCTCCGTATGCGCCAATAGGCAGTCCGCCTCCGATAATTTTCCCTAATGCTGTCATATCGGGTTCAACGTCTAAATAATTTTGCGCGCCTCCATACATGAAGCGAAAGGCGGTAATCACCTCGTCATAAATAACTAGTGCACCGGCACTGTGTGTCAGTTCCTTCACTGAGTGGAGGAAGTCTGGGAGCGGCTCTACAATTCCGAAATTGCCAACAATAGGCTCAACCAACACAGCAGCAATTTCATCACCCCACCTTTCCAATGCTTGCTTATACGCGTCTATATCATTGAAAGGAACGGTTATTACCTCCTTGGCTATACTTCTTGTCACTCCAGCAGAATCTGGTGTGCCAAGAGTTGATGGCCCGGAGCCAGCGGCAACAAGAACGAGGTCAGAATGGCCGTGATAGCATCCGGCAAATTTAATGATTTTGTCACGCCCGGTAAAGGCACGGGCGACTCGAATTGTCGTCATTACTGCTTCAGTACCGGAATTCACAAAGCGGACTTTTTCTAGAGATGGAATGGCTGCCTTCAGCATTTTGGCAAATTTATTTTCTAGCCGGGTCGGTGTTCCGTAAAGTACCCCTCTTTCTGCAGCAATCTGGATCGCTTTTGTAATGTGAGGGTGAGCATGCCCTGCGATAATCGGACCGTATGCGCCGAGATAATCAATATACTGATTTCCATCGACGTCCCAAAAATGTGCCCCTTGTGCTCGCTCCATAAATATTGGAGTGCCGCCTCCGACTCCATTATAAGCACGGGAAGGGCTATTTACTCCGCCAACGATATGTTGCTGTGCCTCATTATACAACTCGACTGATTTAGTCCATTTCATAAATATTATGCCTCCATTTAACAATTTGACTAGAATACGGCAACAAATTGCTTCCGTCTTCTTCCTACGCATTTAGGTGAACCTTTGCTGCAAGTAAATGAATCATAACATAGGCTAGTGAGCAAGTAATGTAATATTTTTTTAGAAAAGAATGAAGGCTGATTAGGACACTTAAAGGAAACGTGTATGTTGCAAAAATTTTTCGGGAAGGAGTTCTTGATATGAAGCAAACGCAATATGCGGAGTGGGCGGTGATTATAAGGACATTTGCCTTCTTCATGGGATTACTCAGAGTAATAAGAGGTTAGTCATCCACCAATAATAGAAAAAAAATTTTATCTGATAAGTTGCCTTCAGTTCAAACTTCCGCTACTCTTAAGGAAAATAATTCGATTTAGAAAGGATTGAATCATCGTGGGTCTTCAAATTGGACAAGCAGCACCTGATTTTACTCTAAAAGCGAGTGATGGAAATGAGGTCTCGTTGTCAGATTATAAAGGGAAGCATGTCGTCCTGTACTTTTACCCGAAAGATATGACGCCGGGCTGTACAACGGAAGCTTGCGATTTTCGGGATCGCATCGAAGCTTTTCGACACTTGAATACCGCCATTCTTGGGATTAGCCCAGACCCTGTCTCAAGGCACCAGAAGTTTATAGAAAAGTATCAGCTCCCGTTTCTTTTATTGGCGGATGAAGAACATAAGGTCGCTGAGCTTTATGATGTATGGCAGCTGAAGAAGAATTTTGGAAAGGAATATATGGGAATCGAGCGCTCTACTTTTGTCATAGACAAAGAAGGGATGTTGGTAAAGGAATGGCGCAAGGTTCGGGTAAAGGATCATGTAGAAAATGCTCTTGAGTTCGTAAAGGAAGAATTGGAGTCTTAAATCAAATCGTAAACTACTTCGGTTTAACCGTCACAACATTTGATGGTAGCGAATAAATGTAAATAAACAAACGCAGCAGAGGAGGGTAATATGAAATTACTCGTTTGTATCATTGATAACTTTTACGCTGATGAGATCGAGAAGGTTCTAAAAGAAAAAGGGTATCGGATGACGGAACTAGCGAGCTCAGGAGGATTTTTGCGAAAAGGGAGTACAACCTTCTTGTTCGGACTGGAAGAAAATGATTACGATAAATTTCGTAATACGATGCAGGTCGCCTGTGTGAATCTGGAAAAAAGGAAGCAGCGAAAAGTCAAGGATGCTCACCGTTATACCTCTTTTTTTAATTGATGTAAAGGACGCTGCGCCTTTTTTAGAAAGAAGTTCTAGTGCCTCGCGAGATGATGAAGCAAAAATAATTATCGTATAGTGGCTCGATTTTATCATTTACAGTATTAGATGTGCAATGGGAATGAGCTGGAATTCGCTCGTTGTTGACAAAACGATTGCTCCTATCCTATACTTATTATAATATAAGAATAGTTTTTTTCAGGAGAAGTGAGGTGCATGACAATGTCTAATCATCGCTTGCAGGATGCTATAGAAGCTCTGAAAAGCACTCGAGTACGTATGACTCCCCAGCGTCATGCTATCTTGGAATTTTTATATGAAACGGATACCCATCCGACAGCTGATGAGATTTACAAGGCCCTTGAAGGTCGCTTTCCAAATATGAGTGTTGCTACTGTTTATAATAATTTACGCGTATTTAAGGATGTAGGAATAGTGAAAGAGCTGACTTACGGTGATTCTTCCAGCCGTTTTGATTGCGTGACGACTGAGCATTATCATGCGATTTGCGACGGTTGCGGAAAAATTGTTGATTTTCACTATCCAGGATTAGATGAAGTAGAAACCTTAGCTGAGCATGTGACCGGCTTTCAAATACACAGTCATCGTTTGGAGCTTTATGGAACCTGTCCCGGATGCCAAAATAAGAAAAAGCATTGAGAAAACGAGTGAATACACTCCTTTTATGTGGAAAGAGCTTAGTGAGCAGACAACAAATAAACACCCCCTGAATCGTATGAACCGTGTACGATTTCGGGGGTGTTTTTCTTATGATGGAGAAGCTGTAATGATTACTCACTTTTGCGCCTTCTTGTTTTTTTGTTGTATTTTTCATCGAACTCCATACCTTCGAGCGATTTATCGAGAGTCATCGGTTGGTTGCAATACATGCAGGCATCAACTCGTCCAAGCACTTTTTGTCGGTTTTTCACAGTTTGGGCAAACAACTTGTACGGTTTTTGTAGAGAGTGTCCCAATCCAAAAGTAAACCGTGGTGCTAGCGATAATACATAAGAAACCAATAATCATCGTAACCGTCATTAAAACCGGCGATTGCTTGAAAATCAAGGCAACGTACATTACAAGAATACCAATAAATACAAGTGATAACGCAAATGTCCGTATTTTATTAATTTTATTCGAATATTTTATGCTCATTGATGTCCCTCCTGATGAACAGTATAGCATAGAGCCGGCGCACCTCGCACGAATGATGGCACAATAAAGGAATCCAGTCTTTTTTTGTAGAATATTTAAGGAACACCGCGATGGAAAGGTTTTGCGGAGCCGTGGCTCTCTTGTATTAGCTCCTTTTAAGAAGGGTACTATGACCTGCAGTGCTTAGCGTTGCAAATATTAACTGCTTCTTTATAATGACATTCTGCAGGAGTGCTTCGTTGTATGGGAACAAAGAAGGGAGATTATTAATGGAAACTGCGCTGCGTCAACTATATCAAGATCGGGCAAGTGAAGAAAATACATATGCTATTTTAGTATTGGAAAAAGAGCATCTGCCGCTTTCAATGACAGATGGTTTTGATGCGATTATTCTTCTTATTACCCATAATCCAGATGTGGATTGGTATGTCAAGCATTATAACGTAAATAAAAATCGAATCGCCTTCCACACCTTGAGCCAGGATGTTATGCACCATTCTCTAATTGCCGGGAACCAACGCAGGCTTGTTCACTGGCTAGTAAGAGGCAAAATTGTTTTTGACCGCAATGAGTTTTTGCAAGGAGTGAAAGAGAGGATTGAGACGTTTCCCCCAGGAGATCGCTCCAAAAAGATGACGATTCAATTCGCAAAAATGCTACGTCGCTTTGAGGAAGGGAAAATATTGTTCCAACAATGTCACTTTTTCGATGCGTACAGTAATTTACTTCATGCTTTACACCACCTTGCTCGCTTAGCGGTTATTTACCATGGCTATTACCCCGAAACAACGGTTTGGCAGCAAATGAAAAAAATTGAGCCAGAAACGTACAAGCTATACGAGGAATTGCTCAAAAGCGAGGAGGGTCTTGAAAAGAGAATTGAATTATTAATTTTAACGATGGAGCTTGCGATCCACTCAAAAACTGAGGTTGGAAGCGACCATTTTCTTTCTTTGCTAAGGCTACGACAAGCAAACTGGTCTATCTCAGAAATTATGGAGCTGCAAGAAATCGAAAATTATAAGGTCGATGTTGAGCTGCTGCTTAGCTTTCTCATCGATAAACAAATCATTATTGAAGAATACCGTCATTCAAAGGCTCCTGGTATCGAGCATTTGCGTTATAGAGTGAGCACTTCTTTGTGAATTCGCTTTAGTAAGCCAAAATATCGGTAAAGTGCAGGTGGAGCTTCTCTCCGCCTGATTGGGCAGCCCAGCTTAAACTAAAACAGGATTTTACCCTTAAATCCATGGCTATAAACCGTTCTCCGCTCATTTGTGTCGCAAAATACGCTGCTGCATGTAACCTATTAGATAGTTCTTAATCTGACGAAAGCGCTGCTCGCCGCTATAATGATATCGGGCAACGCTGATTCATGCTAAGTTGCGGCAACGGCAGTTCGAGTCGAATCTTTCTCGTTACTCATTCATTTTGAACAAGATTCACCGACTAGAGTGGAGACATTGTATGGAAGTTAGATTTATAAATAAAGAACTCGAATAAGCTGTTAGCAGAATACTATTCTCATAGGGAATAAATTTTAAAAAGGTATTGTATGCAATATCAATATGTGTTAAGATACTAATTGTCGCTGATAAAGCAGTTAAAAAAAAGTTTGAATTCTTCCAGAATTACTTGCCAAGTAAGAGGAATTCTGTTAAGATGAAAAAGTCGCTTTTCGCGATGAAGTTCTTTGAAAACTGAACAAAAGCCAAGCGAAAAAGAGAAACGTGGACGAAGAGTGGAAGCTATTCGCGGACAGCCAAAAGTCGGACGGTT
>BAXO01000024.1 GCA_001310555.1 Bacillus sp. JCM 19058 | reverse complement strand
TGCGAACTTGAGCATCGTTTACATTAACTTAAAGCATTCCCGCTACAACAGTAAAAAGACGCTCCTTCGCACAAAAGAAGGAAACGCCTCGGTGTATTGCTCTGCAAAGTCTGTACATTCCTCCGGGACATAGTCAGCAAGCCGTTACGCCAGCGGATGAGACGGATACGAAAATAAACTGGAATAGTTAAGAAGCCGAACTTCGATAGCTGGAATCATGCGCCCTTCCCTCTGTTAGATTACCTTCGTAGAATGGCGCACAATTAATTCAGGCTCATAAACGACCGATTGCAGCGCACACTCCTCCCGCTGCCTTTTCGAATGACAGTTCATTAATTTGACAATCATTTCTGCCGCGTCTTGCCCTAAGCGATTTTTCGGATGCTTAATTGTCGTTAATTTCACCTCAGACGCCTGCGCTAGAAACGAATCGTCATAGCCAACTACCGAAATATCACGAGGAACCTGAAGTCCTTTTTCCCGAACTGTATCGAGCAGCGATAAGGCTAGCTGATCATTGTAACATACGAGCCCAGTTGGAGAGAGTTCTTTTTCAGAGAGCATTCGAGCGAGAGCCTCAGCCGGCTTCGTCTCCTTCTCCTCCGTTTGATACGTAATAACCCTCTCCGGATCGATCGGAACCCCGTACTGGCGATGCGCCTTTACATAGCCCTTCATCCGCTTAACTCCCTGCCGATCATCCGTCTTAAAGAATCCAGCAATATCGCGATGACCACTCTCGATAAGGTGTTTCGCTTGCAAAAACCCGCCCGCTTCATCATCCATAAGTAAAGAAATCGGCTCTAGCTCCTCATAAAAACCATTAATCATCAAATATGGGATGTTTTGTCTTTCTAAATTAAAATAATAACTGCTATTCAAGCAGGAAAAAGCGCTTTTGGTCGGTTCAACGATCACTCCATCAAAACGATGGGATAGAATCGTTTCCAGAAAATGACGCTCTTTGTCCGTATCGTTGTTTGTACTGAAAATACTAACCTGACATCCATGCTCACTTAAATAGGATTCTGCCCACGAATAATCGAAGGAAAAATATAGTCCGAAATGTAGGTCGTCAAAATCGCAACAGAGTAGATATCATGCCCCTTGTCTTTAGGACGTTCGGTTGACCGATCGGCACAAAACGTTCCAGCGCCTTGCTCCCGATAAAGCCAGCCTTCATTAACCAGTTCTCCGATCGCTACCCTAACCGTATGACGACTAACGCGAAATTCCTTCATCAGCTCGTTTTCAGATTTAATTTTTTTGGTGCGGGAGAAACGCCCCGGCAAGAATCTTTGATTTGAGCGTTTGCTTGATCACCTTGTACTTTGCTTGCATTATAGACACCTCGCCATTCCAACGACAACTTAGCCTTTCGAAAACGTTACTATTCATAATAGCATAATCCCGCCCCGAGTCGGCAGATTGCTATCCTCTTGGAGGAAGACGGACGCAGCATAATGCGCACTCCCGCCCTCTGACGCGTTTATCCCCTATGCGCGTTCTCACTCCACTTCAATTCATTGCGCAGCTGGATGAGGTTCGTATTTTCGTTAATGAGGACAATTCAATATCGCTCATCACAGACCAATCATAAAGCTGCTCAGGAGTGAGGTTGAACGTAAACACTGTATGATGAGCACCGCCGGCATAGATCCAGGACTCGCTCGCTTCACTGAGCGAAGGCAACGGCTTCCACAGCACCTGAGCGACAGGCAGCTTCGGCATCGCCTTTACCGGCTTTACTGCCTCCACCTCATTGACGACTAGACGGAAGCGGTGACCTAAATCGATGAGCGAGGCGTTCAAAGCGCGGCCAGACAACCCATTAAAGACGAGCCGAGCCGGATCTGCCTTCCGCCGATAGAAAGCGGGTGCACTTTAACCCTTGGCTGTTCAGCGGCAATCGTCGGACAAACCTCGAGCATATGAGAGCCAAGCACCAACTCGTTCCCCGGTTCAAAATGGTACGTATAATCTTCCATGAACGAGGTTCCTTGACCACCAGCCATAATCTTCATCATTCGCAGCAATGCCGCCGTTTTCCAATCGCCCTCTCCACCGAAGCCATAACCTTCCGCCATTAATCGTTGGACGGCAAGCCCCGGGAGCTGCTTCATGCCGTGCAAGTCTTCGAACGTCGTCGTAAATGCACCGAAGCCGCCTTGCTCAAGAAATGCTCTCATCCCTATTTCAATTCGAGCCTGCTCTAAAATGGAATCGCGTACGAGACCAGGCCTCAAAGCTCCTCATCCAGCTGGTAAAGCTCCTGATATTGTTCAAACAACAGCTTGACTTGCGCTGGCGTTACACCATTGATCCGTTCAACCAAATCACCGATGCCGTAACCGGAAACAGACCACCCGAATTTCACTTGCGCTTCGACCTTATCCCCTTCGGTAACAGCAACTTCACGCATATTGTCTCCAAAGCGGGCAATTTTTAAATTTTTCCCTTCAATGACTCCAACAGCTGTATGCATCCAGTCTGTTATTCGTCCTCTCGTTTTTTTGTCCTGCCAATGGCCAGTCACTACTTTTCGCTTTAAATTCATCCGCGTCGCCATGAAGCCATACTCCCGATCGCCATGAGCCGATTGATTTAAGTTCATAAAATCCATGTCAATTCGTTCCCACGGAATATCACGATTATATTGTGTGTGTAAATGAAGCAACGGTTTATTCAGCTCAGACAAGCCACCAATCCACATTTTCGCCGGAGAAAAGTATGCATCCAAGTCATCAGTCCGGCACAATCATCCGACGCATTCGCCTCAAGGCATAATGCTCGAATCGCCTCAGGGCGAGTAAGAACAGGCTTGCAAACGATCGTATACGGGGCATCTTTGTTCAATCCAGCAGTGATCTGCCTTGAATGTTCTTCAACCTCCCGAAGAGCCTCTTCTCCATATAAATGCTGACTTCCTGTCACGAACCAAAATTCGTATTTTTTTACGTTCAGCATTTGACATCCTCCTTTATTCAGGTTATGTTCGAATCGCCTTTAAGCGCTTCATGACTTCATTACTCCCTCGACCGAAGTAATCGTGCAGCTCTGAGTACTCCTTATACAGCCTTTCATAAATCGTTACATGCTCAGGTATCGGCTCGAAGACTTCATCCTTGATTTGCGCCATCTCCTTTGCCGCAGCGACGATATGTTCATAGCCTCCCCGATCCGAACCGGCGGCAACTGCAGCAAACATTGCCGCTCCGACAGCAGGAGTCTGCTTTGAGGCGGCCACTTTTATCGTACGGTTAGTCACATCCGCATAAATTTGCATCAATAGGCGATTTTTCTGCGGTAGCCCTCCGCACGCATAAAGCTCATGAACCTCAACACCGTTATGATGAAAGGCGTCAACAATTTTCCTCGTTCCAAATGCGGTCGCCTCCAAAAGAGCACGATAAATTTCCTCCGGCTTCGTCTGTAACGTATAACCTAACAGAAGTCCACTCAATTCTGCGTCGACTAAGACGGAGCGATTACCATTCCACCAATCTAAAGCGAGCAAGCCGGTTTGGCCCGGGCGGTAGGCAGCAGCTTTTTGCTCAAGCCATTCATGTACATCGACTCCCGCCTTTTCAGCTTCAGCCGACACATAAGCAGGAACTCCCCGTTCAATATACCAGGCGAAAATATCACCAACAGCCGATTGACCAGCTTCATAGCCCAAATACCCAGGAATGATGCCGTCCTCGACGACTCCGCACATCCCCTCAACTTCCACCTCCTCCTCAGCAAGCACCATATGACAAATAGAGGTGCCCATGGCCATCACCAGCTTACCAGGCGTCACAACACCCACTCCTGCGACTGCCGCGTGAGCATCAACATTACCGACAGCGACCGCAGTCCCGGGCGCCAACCCGATCATCTCAGCCATTTCCTTTGACAATCCGCCGGCCTTCGTTCCTAGTGGTACGATTTCCCCGCGCAGCTTTGTTTCAACTAAGCGTTGAAGCCGTGGATCAAGCGCTTTAAAAAAAATCGCTCGACGGATAGCCGTCCTGCTTATGCCAAATAGCTTTATACCCAGCGGTACAGCTATTTTTCACAATCGCTCCTGTCAACCTCGAAACGACCCAATCGGTCGCTTCTAAAAATCGATCGGTTAAACGGTACATTTCTTCATCTTCATTAAGAATTTGCCAAACCTTTGCCATCATCCATTCCGAGGAAATTTTTCCGCCATATCGAGCAAGAAACTTCTCTCCCGCTGCTCAGCGATTTCATTTATACGGTTCGCCTCAGCCTGCGCCGCGTGATGCTTCCAAAGCTTCGGCCAGCTATGCGGACGCGAAGCGAGATTAGGCCGAAAGCAAAGCGGTTCTCCTTTTTCATCCACCGGAAGCATCGTACAGGCAGTAAAATCGATTCCAATTCCAATGACATTGGCCGGATTTACGCTGCCTGCTTCACCACCGCCGGAACAGACGTTGTCAGCACCTCAATGTAATCGTGCGGATGCTGAAGCGCCCACTCATGCTCAAGCTCAACGCCTGATTCAGGCAATTTCCTGTCGATGACACCATGACGATATTCCGTCACATGATCACTAACCTCGCGTCCATTTTCTAAATCAACGAGAACAGCCCTCCCGGAACCCGTACCATAATCCACCCCAATCGTATACCGTTTCATCCAAGACGCTCTCCTTTCAATTTTGTCCGTAATAGGCATCACGCCCGTGCTTCCTTAAAAAAATGCTTGTCAAGCAAATGCTGGTTTATCGTTGTCGAATCCGGTTTAAGAGCAACAGTTCTCGATGCGATCTTCGCCACCTCTTCAAGCACGACAGCGTTGTGAACAGCTTCACTCGGCTCCGTCCCCCATACAAATGGAGCATGCTGATGGACGAGAACTCCCGGGAGTCGACTCGGTTCGAGTGCCTCAAAACATTCGACGATGACATGACCGGTTTCCCTTTCATAGTCTCCTTTTATTTCCGCTCCAGTCATCGGCTCGTACAAGGAATTTCTCCGTAAAAATAATCGGCATGGGTCGTGCCTAATGCCGGAATCGCCAAACCAGCTTGAGCCCAGCTCGTCGCCCACGGAGAGTGAGTATGTACAATTCCGCCGATACTAGAAAAAGATTGATAGAGTACAAGGTGGGTAGGTGTATCAGAGGAAGCTTCAAGCGCCCTTCAACAACACGACCTTCCAAATTAACAACAACCATGTCCTCTACCGTCATTTCATCATACTCGACCCCGCTAGGCTTAATGACGACTAGCCCCTTTTCGCGGTCGATACCGCTTACATTCCCCCATGTAAACGTTACTAAATTGTGACGAGGGAGAGCGAGGTTCGCTTCAAGCACACTTTGCTTTAAACGTTCTAGCATGACTAAAACTCCCTTCGGAAAAAGTGTAATTTCATTATACAGTTGTACGTACAATTTTTCTATAAAACGCTATAAATTTCTTAAACAAATTTTTCATCCTACCAACTTGTACGTATAAGTAAGGACATGAGTTACGAATAATAGGATACTATCTTAATAGAAGAAGCCTTGCTAGCCTTTGTACTTTATTCCTTCTTCAAAAATCCGCGAGAGGGACAAAACAACCTAAAAAAGTTAGACGACACTCAAAATATTTTACAAGTGTCCGAGCGGGCGAAAATATACATAGTGGCAAAACCGAAATCTAGCGACAAAACCGATTCGTTCGGCAGCCGCCCCACAAGACACGGAGTATGATGTTCGGGAGCCACACAGCATCCATTCCCTTTAATACAAATTTCGGTGGTCGGTTTTGTCCCAGCTGCTTCATTTATTCGTTAGAGGCTAATTGTTTTTTACGATAGATATAAATAGCGATACCTATACCAATTAAAAGCAAGCCAGCAATTAAAAATTGATAATAAGGAGTTGCGGTTTGTGGTAAAGTGTTTTCTCCTTCTTCGCCTTCATTTTTATTTGTTTCTTGCTTACTTTCACCCTTACCATCGTTACTTCCGCTTCCCTCTCCATTTACCCTTTTGTTATTTAAAGAGCTCGGTGATTGTGAGTCTGGTTTCGGCTCTGGTCTCGTCGGCTCCTCATATTCTCTTACTTTTGATAAATAGAAATCATCAATGAGCCCCACGCTCCACCGTTTGCCGATACAAAAGCACCAACCGTTATCGTTCCATCTGTTACGAGTATGTCTTCAATAAACGTCTCATTCCAATTGGCCCAGCCAGTCACAGAGGTTAATTGGGTGAAGTCTCCGTCAGTCGTTTCAGCAAATAGATACATTTCACCTTCTGTTACATCTCCGCCTTGAATGAACATTGAAAGATTATAGTATCCTGGTTGTAAATCGGTAATCGTTTGATACACTTTAAAATTAACCTCTTGTTCAGAATAAAAGTTAACAGCATAATTGCCTGTTCTTGCATCTGAAGGGTTATGAGCAAAGCTTGCGTGCTCAGGAAGCTCTCCGTGGACAATCGTCCACATACTTCTATCTTGCTCCTCAAAGCTCGGATTGATGACGAAATTTTTCCTTATAATTTCAATCGTTGCCCGAGCAGCATAGCCTTCTTCCGTCTTACCCATGACAGTATAAGTTCCAACTTTTGAGATTTTGTCCATTTCAGCTTGATTCCATTGAACACCTGTTTGAGCTACTCTTCCACTGTTATAACTACCGTTACCGTCTCCGGAAGAATAATGTCATCTCCTTCAGCAAATTGTAAAGAAATGCTTCTTACTTCTTCCACACTTTCCGGTGCAGTCGTCCCAGTGAAAACATAATTAAAAACATTTAAAGAAGCTAGTGGATGCCCATTAAAATCAAACAATGCTTGATTATCAACAGCACTACCGCCGTACCATTCTCCAGCATCTTCTGGATCATATTCAGTCGCATAGCTTGATGCCCAACCTGAACCGTCCCGCTCCCACTTCTCTTTATTGGATTCTAAATCCTCTGCTGGGCCAACCGGAAGCCAAGCCGGTTCCCAATAAAAAACACCGATTCCTGCTTCCCCAACGTTAACTACCGCCCCAATTACATCACGAACCGCTGTTGCTTGCCCTTGTACAGATACTGGATAGTTCAAAGTTTGCCCTGTTTCACTCGGAGCCGTATTGGGGTGGCCATCTCCATCCTCAGTAGTGTAAGTATAAGATGTTTCTACAACCATTACATCTTTTTGATACGTATTTGCCACTTGCTGTAAAACAGACGTTAAGTTATTTAAAGTACCATGCCAGAATGGATAATAAGAACTTGCAAACACGTCATAATCAACATTGTTCTCATCTAGCGTTTTTGCTATGTTTGCATATCGTCCGGAAGTTTCAGGATTCGTAAAATGCAAAGCAATCATAATATCCGAATCGACTTCTCGAACCGCTCTGCTCCCTTCATTAAATAATTCACTTATATTTGTCCAATTGGTTTCTCCAATAAAAGCTGAATTTGTTTCATTTCCTACTTGGACCATACCAACATTAACGCCAGCAGCAATCATTTTCTCTAAGCTTTCTTTTGTATATTCATAGACAGCTGTCTTTTTATCTTCAAAGCTTAAATTCTTCCAAGCTTTTGGTACTTGCTGCTTCGCTGGATCTGCCCAAAAATCAGAGTAATGGAAGTTTGCCAGAAGCTTCATATCATATTGAGCAGCCCGCTTGCCAATTTCAATGGCAGCCTCAAGGTCATTATTTCCGCCACCATATCCGTTACCATTTTCATCGTATGGGTCATGCCAAATGCGCGCACGAATATAATTCACTCCTGCCTCATTTAACGTTCGGAAAATATCTTGCTCTTCCCCTGCTTCGTTGTAAAAACAATGCCACTTTTTCTAGCGCTAGTATACTAGAAATATCGACACCATTAATAAAATCATCTGGAATCCCATCTACTCTTTCTACAAAAATATCTGATTCCACTGGTTCACTACCTCCTTGATTTGCTTTCTCAAGCTGTATGTAATCTAAATATCCCCAACTGCTAGCATCACCTGAAACCTGCGCTCCAACTTCAATAGAGCCCGTCTCATTTAGTTCAAATTCTAACTTTAATTGCTGCCAATTGTTATATCCTGTCGTTTCGAACTCTTCGCTTACATGGTCACCAACGAACAATTGCACAGAAGCGCCTTCACCCATACTATAGACGGTTAATTCATAAGTACCAGCTGGCAGATCTATAACGGTTTGATTCAAGCTAAATGTTGTCTCTATAGCTAATGTGTCCGGAAACCAATAATTAAAAGAATAGTCACCTTCAACAGGGATTACATCCTGCTCTTGCTCATACGCAAAGCGTTGCAGACTTAAGTCATCCACTTGCTCACCTTCAAAAGTCCACGAGAAATCCGCCCAATAATCGTCCTCAAATCCCCCATTTACTATAAAGCCCTGATTTCCTTCTTCTGCAGAAATCGATTGATAGGTTGCTGTGAATAGAAAACTAAATAATAAAATAAAAATACTAAATATAGAAAAGTGTCTCTTCATCTTTTACACCTCGACTCTTCTTTATATTGTTATCGCTTTCAACCTTTGGCAATAACCTAACCTATCCAATATGAATAAGTCAGGTTATGAATAGATTATGGTTTTGAAACGGCGTAGACTTTTACTCCATATTTCGGAAGGGAAAGTTCTCCAAATTCTTCTTCATCCGTTAATAAGTCTTTCAATTTATGCTTTACTTCGATTCTTTGTACTTTCTCAGTAAAATTCATCACAAACACATAGTTCGTTTTATCATCTTCCCGCACTTGAACAGATACCCCTTCTCCATGTACTACAGGAAGTTCCCTTTCGAGGTCTAGCTCAGAAATAATGTTTTGATAGAAGTCACGATGGAATCCTTTCTCTAAGCGAGCACCGATAAAATAAGTCTTCCCTTCTTTATAGGAATGGCTCGTAATCGCGGCCGTATTTTCATAAAAATCTTTAAGATAAGTTGCTTCCACTTGCGCTGTTTTATTTTTTATTACTGTTGCATAGTCTCTTACTTCATAATTCTTACCTTGATAAGAAATAGAATTACGATCTGACGGATAGAAAGTATCTGTTTCAGTTGGATTAAAACCGAATATTTCTTGCAGGTCTTGATGCCAGCCACCGAGGTATGTCAAATCATTCTCATTTACTAATCCACTAATATACGTCTCACTAAGTGACCACCGTTAGTAACAAATTCCTTTAAACGAGCGATCGTTTCCTCACTTAACAGATACAGCATTGGAATGAGCAATAATTTATAAGACGAGAATTCTTGTTCCTTCGTAATGACGTCGACAGGAATATCTTTTTCCCAGAAAGCACGATAATGCTCCTGTAAAGTTTGAGGATACCTTTTTGTTTCCTTCGCAAAACCTTGCGCATCTCTTAATGCCCAATGATTATCCCAATCAAATAGAATAGCCACTTCACTTTGGCGATTCGCTCCAACAACATCCCCCAATTTTGCTAACGCTTTGCCCACTTCTTCTACATCTTTAAAAACGCGATTTTCAGCAGAATTATCATGATCGACTACGGCTCCATGGAACTTCTCAGAAGAACCACGAGATTTTCTCCATTGGAAATATAAAATACTATCCGATCCATGAGCAATCATCTGCATAGACGATAGCAAGTGCATGCCTGGTCGTTTCGTTTTATTAACATCGTGCCAATTACTCCGCTTGGTGTTGATTCCATTAATAAAAATGGCTGTTGCTTTAGGCTACGATATAAATCATCAATGAAGCCTACTTTCATTGCCAACTCAGCTGTACTATCCCATTATGCCATGCAGGATAAGCATCCCAGCTCACTACATCAACATGCTTCGCAAATATACTATAATCAAGCCCTTGGAACGGAATGAGATCATGGGTATCTGCCATAAAGTTTGTCGTGATTGGTATATGTGGGGTATGCTTTCTTAATGGAATAATTTCATTTTCATAAAATGAAATCGTCTGATCTGTCACAAAACGTCTCCAGTCAAGATTCATTCCGTGTACCGCGCTTTCACCTATCGGGGATGGAGATTCAATTTGAGACCAATCATTGAATGTATGACTCCAAAAAGGTCCCCACCAAGCATGATTTAACTCTTTTAAGTTATGATTATATTTTTCTTTTAACCAATTTCTAAAGGCTTCTTGGCAATGATTACAATGACATTCTCCACCATATTCATTAGAAATATGCCACATAATTAAAGCAGGATGTTCCCCGTATCTTTCTACAAGCTTTTCATTCATCTGTTTCGTTTTTTCACGATATACCTTTGAAGAAAAACAATGATTATGGCGTCCTCCATGTAATTGTTTCATTCGGTTTTCATTTACGCGCAATACTTCTGGATATTTTTGTGACATCCATGCAGGCCTTGCTCCACTAGGCGTAGCTAGTATCACTCGACCTCCAATACTGTAAATATCATCAATAATTTTATCTAACCACTCAAAATGATAAACTCCTTCTTCTGGTTCAAGAGTACTCCAAGCAAAAATACCAACAGAGAACGTATTCGTATGAGCGATCCTCATTAACTTTAGATCTTTTTCCAAAATCTCGGGATAATCTATCCATTGATCTGGGTTATAGTCTCCACCATGAAGCATAAATTTTTCTTTTGTCGTATAAGTTTTAGTAAATTGCGTCATCGTTCTCTCCTTTTAAGCAAAAAAAATTAACCTTTTGTTCCTCCAGCTGTTAAGCCAGAAACAAAGTTTTTCTGTAACAATATAAAGATAATGGCTACAGGAATACTAATTAAAATCGCTCCTGCGGCAAATGTTGTATAACTTGCTCCCATTACATCATTCACAAGGTTAAATAAACCAATTGGTAATGTATAGGATTCTGGGGTTCTTAATATCGTTGAAGCTAAAATAAAATCTCCAAGTGGACCTGTAAAACCATTCATAGCCACAACAGCAAGCATCGGCTTAGACAACGGCATAATAATTTGCAGGAAAATTCTCGTGTTGCTTGCCCCATCTATTTTTGCACTTTCATCTAAGTCCATTGGAATAGAATCCATATAACCTTTCATTAAATACGTATTCATCGGAATTTGACCACCGATATATAGCAAAATCAATAACCAGTGACTATTCATCATCCTAACATTTGCGCTAAAACAAATAGCGCAATAAGTGCAGAGAATTGCGGAATCATTTGTAGTAGTAAAAACAAAGTAAGTCCATGTCTTCTTCCTTTAAAACGGAACCTAGAAAAAGCATAGGCCGTAAAAGAAACACTAATTATCGTTCCTAGCATCGTGAATACACTAATTTTTATCGAATTCATATACCATTGAACATATTGTAGACTTGGTTTCCCTGCAAACAATTCCTGATAATGAATAAGTGATGGATTTTGCGGGATCATTGACGTACTAATTAAGCTATTTCCAGGATTAAAGCTCGCGCCTATTGTCCATAAGAGAGGGTAAACGATCACACATACCATAAAAGCTAAAATTAAATATGAAATCGTTAATCGTATATATTTCTTTTTGTTCATATCTAATTGCATCATTACGCCCCCTCTTTAAAAGACTTTGTTCTTCTGAACTGCCATAACGCAATTCCTATCACAAATATCGATAATAAAATGGTTAAGGCAGCAGCTAATGAATATTGACTTGATTGCATCGTTAATTTATAAATCCAAGATACTAAAATATCCGTCCCACCTGCAGATGAATCTGGAACAGCTGGCCCACCACCACTAAAGAGATAAATGATATTAAAGTTATTAAAATTAAACGTATATTGTGTAATAATAATCGGAGCCATCGCAATTAGAACCATCGGTAATGTGATATGTCTAAATTTAGAAAAGATCGAAGCTCCGTCAATCGTTGCTGCCTCATATAAATCATCCGGAATGGATTGAAGCACCCCAGTTGTTACTAAAAAGATATAAGGGAATCCAAGCCATCCTTGAATCGATATTAAAGCTACCTTTGTCCATGTAGAATTCGTCAGCCACGGAATTGGATCAATGCCAAAAAAAGCTAAAATATCATTATTAATGGCACCAAAACTATCATTAAATAAACCGGCAAAAATTAATATTGTAACAAACCCAGGTACAGCCCAAGGTAATATTAATATCGTTCGGAAAAACTTTTTAAACTTAATCTCTTTTTGGTTAGCAACGACGGCCAAAAACACCCCTAAACTAACTTGTAACGTCGTAGCTACTAGGGTCCAAATCACGGTCCATGATAATACATCAAAAAAAAGTAGAACGCCAAATGTCTACAGTAAAAATATTTGTAAAGGTCTGAAAACCAACCCAGTCTACTAAATTAGCTGGTGGCGAATTGTAAAGATTATAATTCGTAAACGCTAATGCAAAACTGAATAAAATAGGGAAAATAACAGCAAACACTAAAATGAACAAAGAAGGTCCACTTACAACATATGGGTACCCTTGTTCAATTAAATTTCTGTATTGCTCTATGATGCTGTGTAATCTCATATTCTCATCACGTAGCTTACCGTTTTTATACGCATCTCTTAAATTTAGGTAATAAATTGCTAATCCAAAACAGGTGACAATAACAGCTATAATTCCTTCTGCCAACAAGAAAATAGAATTGTCTCTTGGCACTTGAGTTCCTAGTGTGACTAGCCCCCAATATCCCATATTAAATAAATCTGCAAAAACAGCAATAAATGCCCCTGAAAACCCTAAAAAGAGAATCCCCTTTACCCATTGCTTATTATAAAACTGCCCGAGACCAGGAATAATCGACAATATTAATGCGATTTTTCGATGCTGCACTTTTTTTTCACCTCGTTATTTACAAACAAAGTGCCAAACGATTTGTTTGACACTATTCTATCTTTTATAACTAATTATGATTTGCTTCGATTTGAGATCGAATTAAGTCTACTGCTTGATTTAATGCCGCTTTAGGCTCCGAACTACCAGTTGCAATCGTTTGAAGTGCCGCATCAATCGGGGTCCAAACTTCGTTCATTTCAGGAATGTTTGGTGTTAACTCCGAAAATTGTGATTGCTCAGCAACCGCTTGCGCTGCTTCACTTTCTGTTACGACCGGATCATCTGCTAAAGCTTGTACAGCTGGAACTTCTTGTGTAACCTCATAACGAGTTTTTGAATTTTCTTCATTTGCTAAAAATTTCACTAGTTCTTCTGCTAATTCACTATGTTTAGAATAGCTACTGACGTTGTAGCTCTTCACACCCATGAACGCACTCATATTGTCGCCATTTGAAAGCTCAGGTAGCTTCACAACTCCATAATCAATCCCAGCACGCTCAAATGGCTCTAAATTCCAAGGCCCAGAAATAACTGCTGCCGCTTTTCCTTCAGAAAATAAAGAATCTAACACGTTGATCCCTTGCTCACCTACAATACCTGATGGGAATAAATCTTCATCATAAAACTTTTTAATAATTTCAGCACCTTCAATAGCACCTGCATTATTTAAACCAATGTCTGTTGGATCGTAGTTCCCATCTGCACTTTGACCAAATACGTAACCACCATATCCACCAAATACGCTTTGTGCGTAATAAATTTGATCAAATAAAGCTAAAAATCCATACGTACCATCTTCTACATTTTGTGAAAACTCATACCACTCATCTAAAGTTTGTGGCAATTCCTCATCTGATATTAACTCTTTATTATAAAAAAGAACCGTCGTTTCTACTGCTTTCGGCAGACCATAAACACTGCCATCTACCATTTGAGACATCATTGCAGCATCTGTATAAATAGATTGTAATTCCTCATCGATTGTTAAGTCATTTATTAAACCTTCAACCACCGCTGTCCCAATTTGATCACCAGGCATCGTTAAGACATCAGGGCCTGTCCCAGCCGGTCCGTCAAGTCTCAAGTCTTCAATTTGCTGTGCATATGTTCTTTCTTCTACTCGAACCGTTACACCATGATCTTCTTCAAAAACAGCAACTGCATCTGCAATTCCTGCAGCTTTATCTTGGTCTTCCCACACTACCAATTCGATGTCACCTGTCGCTTCCTCCGTGTCACCTGTTGTATCATCATCATCTGATGGCCCACAAGCAACAAGTACCATACTGAATACCATAGCAGTTATGATACCTACCCAATTTTTATAGCTTTTCATTCTTTTCATCCTCCCCTTTTAGTACAGATCTCAATTGGAATAATGAAAGCGTTTCATGAAAACAATATATCATTTTAATAAAATATTGTAAATAATTTAAGATAATTTTTTACTCATAAAAGTAAAATTTTTTATTAAAATAAGCCTAAAGTTTTATAAACTTTAGGCTTGCACTCTTTATAGGGCACTTTTCCTTTTTACTAATTCCGCCCCTAAATATATAGTTTTAACAATCTTTCTTTTCTCTACTACTCGTTCTAGTAAAAGCTCAATAGCGACTTTACACAATTCCTTTGTATCAATATGGAATGTCGTTAAAGGCGGAGATACATATTTAGCGATACTAATATTATTGATACTAATAACACTAACCCTATTAGGAATGGCTATCCCTTTTTCATTCAATGCTTGCAGGCAGCCGACAGCAATCGGATCCCCTGCTACAAAAAAAAGCCGTCGGAAGCCTATCACCTAGCTTTTCAATAGCTTCAATCGTTAAGCGATAACCATTGTCTACAGAAAAACCGCGGTGACAAAAAAATATAGTTTTCATCCAACAAATCTTTTTCTTTCATATAATTTCGAAAGGTTTTTTCACGAATATCCATCTCATCTATATCTGTATTCGGGTTATGGTAGGTTCCTCCGATAAGACCGATCTCAATATGACCAGTATTCATCAAATGATCAACCGTTCTTTTTGTAATCTGCGCTAAGTCTGGTCTGACAGAATCAAAATGGTTTGGATCAGGAGTCGAATCGATAAACACTCCGTTTTTCGTTTTTTCTCTCAATATGTTCAATTCTTTATCCGAAAATATTCCAACCGCAATAAAACCTTCTATATCATTCGGAATCGAATCAATCCCATCCGCATTTTTATAAGTTTTTAATTCAACATTATTCGTATTAGCCAGCTTTTCTATCTCCAGTCTCATCGCTTTGAAATAAACATCTTCAAGTTCTTCTTTGTCTGTCAGCCAATATAAAAAAAGCGATATTTTTTACTAGCGCTCTTACTGTCTTTTTTCGATAGGCTAGCCTTTCTGCAACTTCATATATCTTTTCTCTAGTTTCATCAGATACCGATAGCTTTTCATCATTATTAAGAACCCGCGAGACTGTTGTAATGGAAAAGCCCGCTTCCTCTGCTACTTTTTTTTATCGTTGTCAATTCATTTATCCTCCTACTATTTACTCGCATATGTTAGAAAGTATAATTGCATAAAGTAAAATATTTTACTTTTATCTTTACTCAATTCTCCTAAAAAGTCAAGTTCCCTTCCACTTTTTATATTTTTGCAGAAACCGAATTAATTTGCTAGTCTTATTTAAGTCTCAGATGGCTATTATAAAAATAGCAAAAAAGATGCAGTCTATGTATACATCTTTCTGACTCCATCTTTATTAAAGGATTATACTTTTGTATATAAAGTTAAGGAGATATCTATGTTTAGGCGCTCCGAATTCCGCTCCCGAAAATCATGCTCCGGGTCCGGCGGGGAGACCCGAACGAACGAGCCTGAGCCAGTGGACTTCAGCCAGGCCTCTGTTTTTAACGCTCGTCCAATCCAGAGTCCTTTTCCTACTCATTCGTAAAACGGTAGCTCGTCCTGCTCCGATATGTTTCGCCCGACTTTAAAACGATTGGCGCAAAGTGCGGATGGTGGATCGCATCAGGAGGCGCTTGAGTCTCTAAGCAGAGCCCGAGATATTTTCTAGAACGGACACCACGGATCGAAAATTCATTACCTAATTGGTTTCCAGTATATAGGACAACGCACGGCTCGTCGGTTTCAACTACGAGCCTCTACCACTAATATCGTCACTGAGAACAACCTCAGCCTGTCGGTTTTCCTTTAACAAGAAAGGATGATCGTAGCCGTGCCCAGCGAGCACATTTTGGGTGTGCGCCGACGAAATCCCTGTAGAAATCCTTCTTCCACTACGAAAATCAAATGGTGTACCATCAACGTCCACTTCCTTCCCTGTCGGCAATAGATCTTCGCTCAGTTCAAGGAATTTGTCACTTTTCATTTTTAAAGTATGCTCGGTTATATCCCGTTTCAAATCGCCGCTTAAATTGAAATATGTATGGTTCGTCAAGTTCACTAACGTATCTTGATCGGTTGTCGCCTCATACGAAACGAGCAATTCATTCTCATCCGTTAATGAGTACGTTACGCTGACAAGGAGTTTCCCAGGGTACCCTTCGTCTCCATCCGCGCTTACATACGTAAACTTGATCGACTGCCGATCGATTATTTCAGCGTCCCAGATCAGATCGCTGAAGCCTTTCGTCCCGCCGTGCAAATGATTATTCCCGTCATTTCGAGCTAGCTGATAGCTTCTGCCGTCAAGCTCGAACCTCCCCTCTTTAATTCGACCGGCAACCCTGCCTACAATCGCTCCAAAATAAGAGGAATAGTCGAAGTATTCGTCTAGCGAATTGAAGCCCAAAACAATATTTTCATAGTTTCCGTTCCGATCTGGAGTTCGTAGTTCCGTAATGATACAGCCGTAGTTTAAACAAGTCATCTGCACACGATGACTGTTTTCGAGCGTATAAGCACGTACATTTTTCCCATTATGCTGAGCAAAACTCCGTTCCTTTATACTCATTTTTCCAGCTCCAATCGCACATTATTTTTACAAAAAAACACCGCTCAGGGAGGACGAACACACCGATTAGGTAAATATTCGCAAAGTATGCAAGTGGCGGGATTGCAAATGCAAAGCAAGGACAAACCGCTATTGCCCCTTGCAATGCCAGTCCGCCCCCGAGCTCTCGTTCAAATACTTCAATTATACTTGGAACGCAATAGAATTGAAAGCCTTACCATTTATTCACCCTGCTGTAACACGATGATTTTCGTTCCGAAATCCGCTTCGATACGCTTCAATAATGACTCACTTGCTTTTTGGCTCGTAATCAATTGATCAACATCGCGAAGCTGAATCGAGGTTACCATCGATTTACGACCGATTTTCGTATGGTCACTGAGCGCAATGACTTGTTCCGCATTGGCGGCCATTTCTTTTTTTCAGTTCCGCCTCGTAAAGGCTGAACTCTGTGAACCCTTGCTCCAGCGTTAGGCCATGGGATGAGAAGAAGAAATAATCGGCATGAATATTTTTTTAGCAACGAATGACCGAGAAGACCTTCTACTTCTGTACTTCCCGAACGTACAATTCCGCCAACCATAATCACAGTCAGCTTCGAGTTTTGTGCAAGCAGCTGCGCTGTGGCCAAGCCGTTCGTTATAACGGTTAAATCCTTTAATTCAAGTAAATACTTCGCCAATTCCAACCCTGTCGAGCTTGCGTCAATCATAATGCAGTTCGCCTTAGAATTTTCAAGCAGCTGACCCGCCACTTGGCCAATCGCCTTCTTCTCATCACTGTTGATTTCCGCCCGCCATTTGAACGAGTATTGAACCTCATGCTGCTCTGGCAAAACCGCTCCTCCGTGCGTTCTCGTGAGAAAGCCTTCCTTCTCAAGAATCTTTAAATCATTTCGCAACGTCCCAAGCGATATTTGTAAATGCTGTGCCGTGTCTTTAACGGTGATTTGCTTGTTTTCTCGCAACAGCTGCAAGATTTTGTTGCGTCTACTCGGAGCAAGCAAACTAAACCACCCGCCTTTTTTTAAGTCTCGTTTTTCTTAATCATAATGAAAAAAATCAATAAAAATCAATTTTCATCATAAAAGCACATTTTATGATTGACGTTTGTTGTGTTTTATTGTGATAATTAAACGAGAGCAACATGTATAAAAGGAGGAATTCGATTGCTAACGACTATTGATGGACTATTGATTGATCTCGACGGAACTGTTGTAACCGGAAAAAAGCTCATTCCCGGAGCTGATCAAGCGATCGAACATTTTCGAAAGCTCGGTAAAAAAATCGTTTTTGTAAGCAATCGCGGCAATATTTCCAGTCAAATGGCGTTCGACTCCTTAACTGCTTTAGGAGTGAAGCTGTATCGTGAAGAAATTCTGCTCGCGTCTACCGTTACCGCCCGCTTTCTTCAAGCCCATTATCCGACAAGCCGGGTTTGGACGTTGGGAGATGACGGCTTGTCACAGGAACTACAATATCATAGCGTAAAGCTCGCGACCCGACCTCAGGAAGCCGATTTTCTTGTGGTTTCTTTGCATGAAGCGATCACTTATGCCGACCTGAATGCGGCCTTTCAAGCAGTCAGAAATGGTGCGAGAATTATCGCGACGAACGCGGATAAAATGTTCCCGAGTGAAGGCGGAGATTCGATCGATGTGGCGGCAATGATTGGCGCGATCGAGGCGGCGACCGATAAAAAAACGGAATTGGTCATCGGCAAGCTTCCTGCTTTATGGCGGAAGCAGCACTCGAAGTCCTGCAGCTCAAAGCCGAGCAATGTATGATGATCGGCGACAGTCTCGGTACGGATATCGCTATCGGCAATATGAACAATATGAAAACAGCGCTTGTGCTTACCGGTAATACACGCGAGGATCAGCGTGAGCAAATGATCGGACCGAAAAAGCCTGATTATGTGCTCGCATCACTGCTCGATTTTATGAGGAACGGAGAGGAAGGGAATGCTTGAAGACAATAAACAGTGGGATGAGCTTGGCATCGAAGAAATTACGATTCAAAGACATGCAGCTGCTGCCTTAAAACGATATTTACGGGAAAAGAACGTCCGACATATCGTCTTGGTCACCGATCGGACGCTACAGGACGTTGCTTGCCGCGAATTGGCAACGACGCTCTCTTCTGCAGGCTTCTCGGTTGAAGCGTGCATTGTCAAAGGGAACGAGCTTAACGATGTTGTCGCCGACGAGGCTGCGATTGTTCAAGTTTTGCTTCAGTGTCCGGCGAATACCGAGATTCTTATTGCCGTAGGCTCCGGAACGATTCACGATATTACCCGATTTTCGAGCTACAAAATGAAGCTCCCCTTCTTGTCGTATCCGACAGCTCCTTCAGTCGATGGCTTTAATTCCAAAGGTGCTCCTCTCGTCATACGCGGTGAGAAAATAACCTTTCCAGCACAGGCCCCTCTTGCTTTGTTTGCGGATACAGAGCTGCTCACTCGGGCACCGAAAGCTATGATCGCAGCAGGATTCGGCGATATTCTTGGAAAATATACTTCTCTAGCCGACTGGAGGTTCGGACATCTATTTGCCCAGGAAGCCTATCATGAACAGGCTGCTGCAATGACCGAAGTCGCATTAAAATCATGTATCGAGCATATTGATGAGCTTGCGGAAGCGAAGGAGCGAGGGGTTAAAATGCTTATGGAGGCACTTGTTTTATCCGGGCTCGCGATGCTCGTAACGGGAAATTCATACCCAGCCTCCGGAGCTGAGCATCATCTTTCCCATTATTGGGAAATGAATTTCCTTCGTCAGAAAAAGCGTCAAATATTGCACGGAGCGAAGGTGGGCGTTTCCACGCAAATCATAGCTTCTTTATACAAGCAAGAAGTGGCTAAGCTTTTGAATGAGAGCGATAGCCCGGACATTGTGACTCATCTCCATGAAATTCAACATATCATAGCGGGTATCCCTTCTCCGGAGCGGTTAAAGAAATGGATGGCGCGTATCGGTGGACCGACATCGATTGCAGAGCTTGGCGTCAGCGAGGAGCTGTTAGACGAAAGTCTTGCTCATGCTCATACGTTACGGGATCGCTATACGATGCTGCGCTTCCGCAATGAGTTCGTACATCGTAATCACACGGTAGCTGATAACCTAAAAAGCAAATCGACTCGTTGAAATATGTGCGCCGCTATCTACTAAAGCATGGTAAAATAGAGCAAGCTTGACTGGATTCGGTATCGATGCCGCCCGAACCGCGCGGACAACTGATCCGAATAATTTGAAAAGGAGGTCTCTCACGTGTCACTACCGACCCTGCTTTTAATCGATGGCTTTAACTTGCTGAGTCGAGGCTATTTTGCAACCGCTTATGGTAAGAATGAAGATGAGCTTCCAACAAACGATGACGGTTTATACGTAAATGGTTTGCGAGTCTTTTTCCAAAAATATTTCCAGCTTATTGATAAGCATGACATTACACATACGGCCGTTGCTTGGGATGTCAAACGAGAGGATTCGATTCGCCGCCAGTATTGTCCTACTTATAAAGAGACACGCTCTGACCTGCCCACGCCGCTTATTCAGCAATATGAAAGTTGTACGGCTATTCTTGATACTTTAAAGGTGAAGCAGCTACTCGTTCCTCCCTATGAGGCGGATGATGCGATTGGTGCCGTCTCTTGTATGTGGAGCGAGCAAATGGAAGGCCCCTGCTATATTTATAGCAATGATAAAGATCTACTACAGCTGCTTAATCAGCAGACGACTCAAATCATTGCGAGCAAAAAGGAAGAGTTGCTTTACACAGCAGAACGATTTCGTAACGATTACGGCATTGAACCGACGCAATGGATTGATGTGAAAGCATTGCTCGGCGACAAAAGCGACAATATTCCCGGTTGCCCTGGCGTCGGAGAAAAGTCAGCCTTACCTTTAATCCAGATGTACGGCTCGATCGAACAGGTTTACGAACAGCTAGACTCGCTCGACCCGCAATTTAAGCGCTATTTAAAAAAGCTAGCTGCCGGTCACGAATCGGTCCAATTAAGCAAGCGACTAGCAACGATTATTTGCGATCTCCCAGGACTCGAACAGGTTAATTTTGACGAATTTACCCATGCCTTTTCCGAGCAGCTAATTAAAGATTCGTTAGAGCCTTTTAACATTAAAGTCAAAATTCCACAAAATCAGTAGGACAAGCAGGTTGAAGAGCACCAAAGCTCTATGAGCAGGGACACTTAAACCGTTAAAGGAAAATTTCGACGATCTAAATTCTGACACGCTTCTTCATTTTTAAACAAACGTTTAATTAAGAAGCGTGTCGTTCTTTCATTAACGTTGTCGAACATTGACTAGATTGCAAGTTTTGACGAAGTGGAGCACCGTATGTCCTCAAAATAACTAAACTAGAAAATGGCTAGAGCAGTTCTATTCCTTGCTTACAGTCATTTATATCCTTCCATTTTTTCGACTTAGCCATATTTCCGCACGATCCTATATTTGAGGCGAACAATACTGCTCGCTTTTTTTTTGCGTGAACCCACTTCACCATTGATCAATCCGCTAGGCGTCTGTAATGAAAATAAAACAAACAGGTAAATATTGTTGTTTCATCCTTTTTAATTATATGATATTATAAATACGAACTATTGTTCTGTATTCGTATTGACGTATGTAAGTACCTTAGCCTAAAAAGGAGCTGTTGAAATGCTGACTGACAAATATTTAGAAATAGATGCAGCGATTGCCTACATCCATCAGCATATTAATGAACCGCTTCCACTTTCCCGCATTGCTAGTCATGTAGCCTACAGTCCTTACCATTTCGCACGCATGTTTAAGGAAAAGACGGGCCTTTCGCCGATATATTACGTTTCCTCTATCCGTTTGCAGAAAGCAAAGGATTTGTTGTTGCGGACGAACCTGAGTGTTCGCGACATCGGATTGGAGATCGGACAACAAAGCTTAGGAACCTTCACGACTCGTTTTACCGAACGGGTAGGCGTGACACCATCAGACTTCCGGAATCAGGAGACCCAAGCGCAAGGTCTCTTCCGCTCATTACAAAATCTCGGACAATGGCAAGCTTCAGCTACTGCCGTGAAACAGCAAGGCAGAATAGAAGGTTCCGTTCAAGCGGAGGTTCCGTTTGAAGGAATCATCCTGATCGGCTTATTTGCTAAACCGATTCCTGAAGGAATGCCTTTATATGGAACATTGCTATTTTCATTAGGTGAATTTTGTTTTACCGGCGTTAAACCGGGCATTTATTATTTGATGGCCACATCCGTCTCCTGGCGTACACAGACGATTGACTTTCTCCTGCCTTACTCTACCTTGCGTAGCAGTTCGAAGGAGCCTATCGTTGTCGAGCCATCATCCTCTGTTCCGCATCAGCACGTGATGCTCCATGCACCGCGGCTGGAAGATCCGCCAATTTTAGTTTCTCTTCCCTTGCTGATGAATAGTTACATTAAAAATATTCACAGCAACTATCGCTAGAAAATTGTTTCATTAAGAGTGACGCTCGGTAAAGGCTATGTCTCGAAGTGTTTACGGAGTAACGTTCGGTCGTAAATGAACAATTAGCGAGCTCATTCGCTATGTCACGTTTTTTTTGAGAGTCACTTCCGCTTAGTGCACAGCATACAGCCGTTTTTTTTCCCTATTTTTAAAAGCGTAGAAGCATCCGTGCTGGAAATGTTAGTTGAATGTATTCTTATTATGTTAACTAACTAGGCCAATGCTTACTGTTTGCTGCGAGAATCGCATACAGTAAGCTCTTTCGTCCAGTTCGCCAAGGAGCAATAACTGCCGGCTGTATAGTTAATTACCCTTCCTTTGTCTCTTCCGTATCATTTCCATCTTGCTTTTTATACGCTCACGGGCTGATATGGTTGCTTCAGTGTCCAGTTTTATGTCCATTATTTTTTTCGCTTTGAATATCGACGAGCAAGTGGCTACCGGCTTTTGCTTCCTCCGGCAAAGCGCTTTTATCAAGAACATATTCGACTTCGCTTTCGCCGACTAATAAAACGGCAAACTTTCCTTCTGAAATTCGGTCAAGCACTGCTTTTTCCATCGTATTCTCCCTCTCACATGTTTTGTACTCTTACTTTATAGCTTTCACCATCTGTGATAACAGTAACCGTCCCGTTTTTGTCCGTACCGAGCACAGACGTATTCGTCTTTTTAAATCGCTCGAAAATTTCTTTATGCGGGTGACCATACTTGTTTCCGCTACCTGCAGAGTATACGGCAAGCGTAGGCTGCAATTTTTTTTAGAAAAAAATCATTGTTGGATGTTTTGGAGCCATGGTGGCCAACCTTGAAAATATCAGTCTTTAAATCGAATGGTGAAGTTAGGATCGCTTGTTCTCCAGCTTTTTCTGCATCCCCTGTAAACGCTAACGTGACGTTACCAAATTTCATTAAAAAGCTCAAGGAATCATCATTTGCATCTCCTAACAGCGTGTCTCCAGGGTTAAGGATGTTAAACTGAAAAGGACCTCTGCTAAGCGTTTCTCCCCTTTTTGGCTCAACCACGGTAACGTTTTTTTTCGTATATCGTATCGACGAGGCGTTCGAATGTTTTAGAAGTGGCCAGATCACCGTTCCACCAAACCTCGGTTGGCTTATAAGTATCGATAATTTTATCACTGTTTCCGATATGGTCCGCATGGACATGAGAAAGGATTAGCGTGTCAATCGTTTCAATACCCCTCGCCTTCAGCTGTTCCATCGTCCGCTTACTGTTTTGGCGACCCGTGTCAATTAAAATCGTCGTTTCGGTTGTCTGAATCAACGTTGAATCGCCCTGTCCAATATCTAAAAACGATATAACAGCCTCGCCTTCGACGACCGGTATACGCTCGCTATCTTCCAGCAGGCGTAAATCCTTCAAAGGATTGTCAATGTTTTCCGATCTGTCCCCGGTAAATCTATCAACACCCGATGCAATGACGTTAATTTCGGATGCGATTTTTTCTCCTACTTCATATAGCTCATCGTATGCCTCCTCAAAGTAACTGCTGCATCCAGAGGTTACTAGAAGGCTTAAAAGCATAACAGCAATAGTTATGATTCGTTGTGAGCTCATCGCAAGACTCCTTTTATCTTCAATTTGATAAAATCTTAGGGCAAAGCGACTTCATCTACAAAGGTATATTCGTCCAACAGTATTCTCAGACGCGAAGGAACTTTTTTTCGGTAAGATGAGTCATCGGATTGAGAGCCTCGACTTCGCAATGGCAACGCTCCACCTTTCGCTCAAAGATGGGGAGTAAACAAGGGCAAGAATTCAATTTAATCATAACAGATGATTGGCGATTGTCACAAAAACCGAAAAAGTAACTATAGACGTACTGGTTTTTGTTCGTGTCGAAAAGGGACTTTGCGCTCAGTCCCTTTTCGTGCACAATAGTTATGTATAACTAGCTAACAATGGCCCGGCTTTTGTGCCGAGCCATTTGAGCCAAATACAGTCCAAAGCCATGCGTTTCGGCTTCAAAGGAGGTTGCGAACCGAAGAGAATGGAATGATGAACAATCGGATCTTTGCGAGACAACAGCCATTCCCCGCCCACCTTTCGTCCAAAGGTGCGTGAAAGGGACAGAATCCCATTCCTACGTTTTTAAACACTTGTTTAAATGTTATAGCTCTGACGATTTTCTTTTTTTTACGCCAATACCAATATCCTACGCCCGACAGTAACAGCAGCGGAACTAAAACCGGCGACAGGCCGATGATTAGCACCACTAAGCGTGAGGCGACAAGTAAGATCGTATTAATGGTATCCATGAATAGCTTTTGAGCATGGCTCCACGTATGGAGGTTTTCATCTCCTTGCAGCGTTGAAATTTGAACTTGTTTCTCTGTCACTTCCACAGTAATTGTAGAATAGTCGACTCGTTCGTTTAAGTATTTTTGTCGGCCAAGAATCTGTTCGATTTCCTCTTGGACCCGTCCGAGCTCTTTTGAAATATTCAGCAGGTTTTCAGTACTATCGGCATCTTCCATGAACGAAAGCAGCCGTTCCTCGACCATCCGCTTTGAACGGAGACGAGATTCCAAATCAACGTATTCCTCTGTGACATCTTCCCCGCTCACCTCTCGGTTTAAGAGCTTAATGCTTGAGTTTTCAACAAGGTCTAAAAACGGTTGAAATTGCTCCTTTGGAACTCGAAACACCAATGTCCCCGATGCTTGCCCTTCCTCGACCTCATAATAGCTTGAATCGACTAAATACCCGCCCATTTCTTCAGCGTGGGCTTGAAATGCCTGCTCCGCTTCGTCATATTTCTCTACCTCCACGCCAACATAGGCTTCGTAAATTACCATGCGCTCAGAAGGCAGGGAGGACGCATCCGTATGCTCCTCGCCGTCATCCATTAATTCTCCTTCGATATTTCCGCTGTCTTCTTCAATACTCTCGCTTTGTTCAGTAATTTGCCGCGACAATGGCTCGGCACCCGCATAATCCGCCGCTTCACTCGTTGCCTCACTCGTTTCATCCTGATTACTGCAGCCAAGTAAGCCGGCACACAGTAGAAGTCCAAGAAGTAATACCCTTTTCCACATTTGACCCACCTCATTTTTTACTATGTAACGAAAAGGAGGGATAAAGAGTTTCAGCCATCAGTGTAGAAAAAGAAAGCTAGAACAATTTTTGCAGTTTTAATCAGGTTTTCCTTCTCAATAAAACTTTTTTTATTCCACACTAAAAGCCACTTCATTTCCTGAAGGCTAATGAGAAATGGTTAAAATGGACGTTAAACAAGAAGTGCTCTTTTTGCAAAACAAGCTGTTCCGCACTGATACGTTGAATTCGGGCAAAAAAGCGTTACCGTACCTTCTGTTTCAAAACTGCCTACTTAACATCGAGAGCGATGACTTTGGCGAATTTATTGCAAGTAAAAAAGCATCGCTGGCTACTTGCCAACGATGACTTCGATGCTATGAAACGACTTCTGCGATTTTTGCTTCCGTAATGCGCCAATGCGAGTCATGCCAGCGAACCGCGTTATCCTTTATAACAATCAGCTGTGGGGATTGGTGTTTGACGTCTAGTTCCTCGGCGATCTTATTGGAAACGGGTCTTGATTCAATCACTTTTACGAGACCATATTCATACGGGTCACTAGTATGCTTTTCGACAAATGAGCGAAATTCCTGATAAGCTTCTGCACTGACCGGACAGCTTGTACTATGCTTAAATAGTAAAACGAGTTTCTCGGTTGATTTTTCTAGAAGCTCTCCCCATTCCTTCTCGCTCGCTAATTCTTGAATCATGATTCATCACCTCTTGTTATTCTTATTACTAACTTGATCATTGCACTGAAAAAATCGGTTGCCGCCCGAATACGGTTATTCGTATTCGCTCATTGGCGTTCCACAAAAATTCGCTTTGCTGTTAGAATACCGCTATTAGGTGGCAATTGCAACGATTCTATTCCGATCAATCTGTATAATACATTAAAGCCACTGCACCTGGTCCAGTATGTGCACTTATGATCGGAGATGTAACTATTATCGGAATTTCCGTTATTTCGGAAGCGTTTTGCAAAGATTCCTTTAACCGTTGAGCAAGCTGGTCTGCACCGATATGGGCAATGCTTATCCTTCGAATACCTCTGCCCTTCGTTTCCTCTTCGAATTTCCGTGTCAGCATTTGAATCATTTGCCAATACGTCCTCACCTTTCCGATCGGTGTGTAAACTCCGTTTGCCAACGATGCAATCGGCTTTATTTTTAGTAAAGAGCCTAGCAGAGCCTTACCTTTCCCAATCCTTCCCCCCTTAGCCAAATATTCAAGTGTATCCACCATGAGATGTAAAGAAGTGTGTGCTCTGATCGTCTGCAGGCGATCGATAATTTCTTCGACACTTTGTCCTTGATTTGCCAGCCTTGCTGCTTCCAGCACCTGGTAGCCTAAGGCGTGCGAAATGAAGTTCGAATTGACAACCGTTACATCGATATCGACCATATCAGCGGCCGTTTGTGCCGTTTGAAACGTTCCGCTCAATGTATTGGCCAAATGGATTGAAATTATTTGGACGTTCGGTTCAGAAGCTGCCAGCCGCTCATAGGTTTCTTTGAAGGCGCCGAGCGACGGCTGCGAGCTTTTAGGCAGCTCTTTTGCTGTTGTAAGGATTTTCAGAAACTCTGACTTCGTCAAATCGACTCCATCTCTATAACTCTTTCCCTCAACATGAATCGATAAAGGAATAATCTCGATTTCGTATTTATCAATCACTTCGGGACTTAAATCGCAGGTTGAATCAGTTACAATTTTTATTGCCATTCGTTTGCTCCTTTTATAAAATCCTTATTTTAGAACTTAACTATAGTACCGGACACATGCCTACCTTTCAAGAACAAAACGAATATCCTGATAGCTGATCTCCTCCGGTAAAGCCTCCTTAAGCAAGCGCAAACGTTCGGCGCCCATTTCTGCAGCAAGCGCTTCGATTGCCTTTATTTTCTTCGGATCGACTTCAGTGCGCAAATCCAGCTCGTGCCCCTCTTGCTTTGCCTGAATTAAATGCTTAACGACCGTCTGCTCGGACAGTTGGCGCTGGCTGGCAATTTCAGCAGTCGCCAGCCCGTCTTGAAACAGGCGCACCGATTGTAAGTGGCTGTTTTTGCTCGATTGCCGAGTCGCTCGCTCCGGCGATTGCCTGACGGAATTTCCTTCAGGCTGACGCTCCTGAAATTCGCTTAGCACAGCGAGAAAGGCCTCGCCGTAATCCTCGAGCTTCCGTTCTCCGACGCCCGATATACGGGCAAGCTCTTTTTTTGTTTGAGGGATATATTGACTCATTTGCTTTAAGGTTTTATCAGAAAAAATTAAATAAGGCGGGACTCGCTCCCGTTCGGACAGCTCTTTTCGTAAACGCCTTAACGCTTCAAAAACATCATCCTGCTCTGTCGGCTCTTCGACGACCGATTCGTATTGAAAGACCTCCACCTCGCCTGTCAGCACATCAATTGCCTTTTGGGTCAACTGCAAGGTCGGATAAGCAGACCCCGTCGGCTTCAAATATTGCTCAGCTGATAAATAATCGATAAAGCCAGCGACCCGTTTACTTGTCCAGTTTGTCATAATTCCGTATGTAGGGAGCCGCTCAAAGCCGAATTGTTTCACCTTTTGATTCGTTGAGCCTGTTAATACTTGGGCTATCATCGTTTTTCCAAACTTTTCTCTCATTCGTTTGATACAGGAAAATACCATTTGCGCTTCCTTCGTACGGTTTATTTTGTTTCCGGTACGGGTGCAATTAGAGCAGCGCCCACACCGTTTTGCTGCCGTATCTCCGAAATAATGAAGGATGTATTGCTGAAGGCACGTCTCAGTATGACAATAAGCGACCATCTGTTGCAGCTTTTCATACTCCTGCCGCTCGCGTTCAGGCATTAGCTGCGATTGCTCGATTAAATAGGTCTGTGTCCGAACATCCTGGGCAGCAAAGAGAAGGACACAGTCGCTCCGTTCGCCGTCGCGCCTGCACGCCCGGCCTCTTGATAGTACGCCTCGATATTTTTAGGCAAATGATAGTGAAGAACGTAACGAACATTCGATTTATCAATTCCCATGCCAAATGCATTGGTGGCTACCATAACCGAGACGCGCTCGTACAAGAAAGCCTCTTGGTTTTCGCTCCGCTCCGTCTCGTTCATCCCGCCATGATAGCGACCGACGGCGTAGCCTCCTTCGACAGCCAATCGTATAACTGTTCGACCTCTTTCCGCGTAGCCGCATATATAATTCCCGTTTCGCTTGCTCGTTTATTCAAGAAATCTTCAACAAATGACCGTTTGTCTACACCTTTAACAAGCTCAAAGCGCAAATTGTCCCTAGCAAAGCCTGTGACGACCGTATGTTCAGCCGGGATATGCAAGCATTGCTGCAAATCGTGACGAACCGCTTCAGTTGCTGTCGCTGTTAAAGCAAGCACTGGCGGGCGATTAGTATGCTCGTCCAACCAGGAGGCAATATGCAAATAACTAGGTCTGAAGTCGTGTCCCCACTGTGACAGGCAATGAGCTTCGTCAATCGCAATCAATGCCAGGCTGAGTCGATTTAATAAGGCCTTGAAGGAAGGCTGCTCCAATCGCTCGGGCGCGATATATAAAAGCTTATACTCCCCCGATTGCAGCTGTTTAATTCGCCGCCTTTCCTCATCCTTCGTAAGCGTACTATTTATATATGTTGCCGAAATGCCGATTGCAGCAAGTGCATCCACTTGGTCTTTCATTAACGAAATAAGCGGAGAAATGACAATAGTTATCCCGGAAAGCATGACTGCCGGAACTTGATAACATATTGACTTACCTCCACCCGTCGGCATTATCGCCAGTGTATCCTTATTGGCCAACACTTGTTCAATAACCGTTTGCTGCCCCGTGCGAAAAGTTGAGTAGCCGTAATAGTGCTGGAGAATCTGTTCCGCTTTTGTAACTTTTGTAAGCATAAGTAGCCAAATTTCCTTTCTTACCTTTTGAACGAACGTCTCCTTTAATCATAACACGACCGATTATGGAAAAAACAGAGGGCGAGTGAAAACATTCGTAAATCATGCCCTCCTCCCTTTCTAACCTTACTTCCTCCTCTCGGTCTATTGTGAGCCCAAGTCAACGCGAATCAACCGATCATCGCTCTCTATCGGTCGGCCTCTGCCATCCTCGTTGTTTGTTATAAAATAGAGCGTGTCCTCAACGACTTCGACATCACGGATCCGGCCATAGCCATCAATGAATAGTTCAAAGCTTTCTGATTCGGGCTCAAAGCGATAAATGGCCTCACCTCTTAATCCCGCAACGTAGAGCCTGTCATTATGCCAAGCGATGCCAGACGGTGCCCATGTATCGTCGCCTGAATGGAGCAGCGGGGCTTCCATGCCTTCCTCCTTGTCATCACCGTAAATGATGGGCCAGCCATAATTGGCTCCGGCCTCAATCCGATTAATTTCATCATGGCAGTCGGCCCGTGCTCAGAGCTGTAAAGCTCCCCGTCGTGAGACCAAGCTAGCCCTTGAGGATTGCGGTGGCCATAAGAGTAAAGATACGATGATGGGAAAGGATTGTCAGTAGGAATCGCTCCATCCGTTTCCAGTCGTAAAATTTTCCCGGCTAAACTATCACGCTCCTGTGAAAGCTCGGGTTTATTTGCATCGCCCGTTGTTGCGTAAAGAAGCTCGTCTGGTCCAATCGCCAGGCGTCCCCCATTATGAATGGTAGCACCAGGAATTCCGGCCAACAATTCCTTCGTTTCGATCCATTCGTGTTCACGGTATAATAACGCAACAATTCGATTGAACATTCCGTCGTCGCTCTGATACGTATGATAAGCATAGGCTCGCTGACTGTCAGCGAAATCCGGGGCAAGGATAAAGCCGAGCAGCCCAGCTTCGCCTTCCTGATGGATTTCCTGTTCAAGGAGAATTTGCTCTCGTTCGACATTCCCTTCGCTCACGCGCAGTACATGCCCTTCCCGCTCGGGTAAAAAGAAAGTATCCTCCCCATGCTTCTGAATGGACCACGGAACATGAAGCGAGTCAGCCAAGACATGCTCCTCGCCTTCTGCCTCGTCTGCAGGCGTAGCTGGCTCTGACTCTTGGATTACCTCTCCCGGCATTTCGGTATGTTCGCTTTCTTCGTGCGGCGTTTGCTGGCAGCCCATTAATCCAATGACGGCTGCTAGCACCATTCCTTTTTTTCATCTGGCATCCCCCCACTGTCCTCATTCACTTGTCGTTCATCCGCTAAACACCTTTTTCTTACTTTTTACTAAGTTTCGTTAAAAAATCTTTCAAACAATACGGGTTTTAAGTTTACAGGCGGATCGTAAGAAGGTAAACTGTCTATGGATCCTATTGTTCTAATAAATATTGGAGGCATCACTTACATGATTACAGTTACAAATGTTGGATTACAATACGGCGACCGAAAATTATTCGAGGAAGTCAATATTAAATTCACCCCCTGGCAATTGCTACGTTTGATCGGAGCAAATGGTGCTGGGAAGTCAACGTTTCTCAAAATCTTATCTGGAGACATTGAACCGCAGTCTGGTGACGTTCATATGAAGCCTGGTCAGCGGCTCGCAGTTCTCAAGCAGAACCACTTTGAATATGAGCAGGAAGAAGTGTTAAGCACCGTCATTATGGGACATACCCGACTTTATCAAGTGATGCAGGAAAAAGATGCGATTTACTTGAAGGAGGACTTCAGTGATGAAGATGGTCTTAAGGCGGCTGAGCTCGAAGGCGAATTCGCGGAGTTAAACGGCTGGGAGGCCGAATCAGAAGCTGCTGTCCTTTTACAAGGATTAGGAATTAAGGAATCGCTCCATCAGAAAAAGCTGGCTGAATTAACCGGAGCAGAAAAAGTGAAGGTGCTGCTAGCTCAGGCGTTATTCGGCGAACCTGATGTCCTTCTGCTGGACGAGCCAACGAACCATCTCGATCTCCAGGCGATTGCGTGGCTTGAAGAATTTTTAATAAACTTTGAAAACACCGTAATCGTCGTTTCCCATGACCGTCATTTTTTTTAAATAAGGTTGTACTCATATCGCTGATTTGGATTTCGGCAAAATCCAAATCTATGTCGGGAACTACGATTTCTGGTATGAATCAAGCCAACTCGCCTTGAAAATGGCCCAGGATGCCAATAAGAAAAAGGAAGAGAAGATAAAGGATTTGCAAAACTTTATCGCTCGCTTTAGCGCCAATGCGTCCAAATCAAAACAGGCAACTTCCAGAAAAAAACTGCTTGATAAAATTACGCTCGATGACATTAAGCCGTCCTCACGGAAATACCCGTACGTTCATTTTGCTCCCGAGCGAGAAATCGGCAACGACCTCCTCCGGGTAGAGGGCCTTTCGAAATCGATTGACGGTGTTCAAGTATTAAATAATATTAGCTTCACGATGGATAAGGATGATAAAATCGCGCTCGTCGGTGCAAATGAAATTGCGAAAACTACGCTGCTTCGAATCCTTATGGGCGAAATCGAGCCAGATCAAGGCAGCTACAGATGGGGCATCACGACTTCACAGGCTTACTTTCCGAAGGATAATTCCGCCTTTTTTTGAAGGCTGTGAGCTGAATCTCGTCGATTGGCTTCGGCAATACTCACCGGCAGACGACAGCGATACGTTCCTCAGAGGATTTCTCGGTCGGATGCTCTTCTCTGGTGAAGAAGTGCTGAAAAAAAGCCAGTGTTCTCTCGGGAGGGGAAAAGGTTCGCTGCATGCTTTCAAAAATGATGCTTAGTGGCGCCAACGTCTTACTACTTGACGAGCCAACAAACCACCTTGATTTGGAATCAATTACAGCGGTAAACAACGGGCTAATTAATTTTAAAGGCTCACTCATCTTTTCGTCTCACGATCATCAATTTAACCAAACGATTGCCAATCGAGTCATCGAGCTTACCGATGACGGTCTCATCGATAAAGTGATGAGCTATAACGAATATTTAGAGATCGTAAACTAACACTTTGCAACGGCGCTCCCTGTTAAAGTCCTAGCCGGGAGCGTTAATTTTATGACTTTTGGCAAATTTGATGGATTGTCGCCGACCTTCGCCTCAAAATGTTGCCAGTTCCTTGCAAAATAAGTACAGATAAGTTCAAGCACAGACTTTTTTTCATATACAGCCTTTTGCTGAAGCCAGATTTTTTTTCGGAACAATCGTTGCTTCTTCGTTTTAAAAACGGTAAAGCCGAGCTTTTTGTAAATGTTAATTGCATGACTATTCGTATCAACAACTTCCAGCAATAACTCATCGTAGGGCAGATTGGATATGGCATGGCTGATTAATTGGGTGGCGATGCCCCTTCCTCTGTATTCGCTTAGTATCGCAAGGTTCTCAAGATAGCCTTGATTGGCGGTAAGCGTTATCGGCTTTTTACTCAATGAGTATGCCATGAGCGAGCCTTTCAACTTTCCGAATTCCTTCATCAAGTGCTTTTTGTCAACCGTGCGCGAATGGCTTAACGAAGTAGAATAAGCCAAAACCCCTACCGCTTTGCCATCGAGCAAGGCAAGATAAAAGTTTTCCTTTACAAATGTTGGTATAAATGCTCTGACAAGCTTTTCTTTGTCTTTCGAAATGAAGGCGCTTAATTCTTTGTAAAAAACGCTCACATAAACAGAGACGGCTTGCTTTACGAATGTTTCATCAAGCTTCGACAAGTTTTTGATGCTCACTGTTTCCAAATCATACACCCCCAAGTTGGACAGACCATTGTGAGTAATGACGGGCTATCCGTCTCCCTTCATTAATCCGTCGTCTCTTCCACTCACTACCCTTAAATAAGCGATTCTGGCTAGAAGAAACACCTTTCTTATCTTTACTACCTTTCTTCAACCATCGCTTTTTTCCTGCTATTTTCTGTCGCATTTTTTCTTACTTTCGAACAGCTCTCATCGTGAAAAAAACCGTGGGTAAACAGACCAAGTTAAAGGCCACAAAATAATTCTAGAAAGCTTCCTATGATGATGGCATTCGAAAAGATAGCCGCTCTTCATCTCACCGCCTATTCCTAAAAATAAAAGTGCCCCGCTCGCTTCATGAAGCTTTACATATCTATCGGTACGCTCTCACTTTTGTTCACTTTCTCCGTCTGAGTTCATCCGCTTCTATCATTTTTTTCCGAATTGCTCGAATGCTCGCTTTATCCTTGCATCGTGGGGTCGGTGCTTTGTTATAAATAATACGGTAAGTGAAATTATTTTAATGAAATTTAACTGCCAAAAACTGGGCGAGTTCAAACTCAGGCACATTTCTAAAGTCAGACGAGTGAGCTAAATCGTCCGTAAAAACAGCTTCGGTAAAAATTAATATCGATGAATTTTTCTTAAATGTATGGGAGATTGTCTTTCAGTCAATCGAACTGAAAATATGTCGAGAGCCGGAAAGTAAAAATAATAATCCAGTCTTCTGTATGAGCCACCCTCTATTCGTTGCGTTCATGAATAAGTAGGATTACTTACTTTTTTTAAGGCTGAACGTTAATAGTCACGATCGCCCAGCTGCTGCCTCGATCCTTTTGTTGATGAACGGTGAAAAGTGATCGTAATGGTGCTCTTTGACGCTTTTAAGCCTCCAGTCACCCTGCCATTATATGCCTGCACAAAGGAGACCCGCATCGGCCATCTTCTATGATAACCTAATGCTACAGTGAACAGTGCATAATTGAATATCACGCTGCAAAGGGAAGGATGCACTCGAAATTCATCGTAAAAGGCAATTACGTATACAGAGGAAAACTCACTTAATATTCGTCTTTCCCAAGCATTGTATAGATTTCAATTAAGTTTTCATCCGGATCACGAAAATGGGCAACCCGAGCGCCCCATTCTGTACGGTCATGGGGCTCGTTCACAAACGTAATGTTCTTTTCGCGAAAACGCTTGTAGGCCTTATCGATATCTTCCACCTTAAACTGAAACAAGAACGGTGATTGTGTTTCCGCATCCACAGGCCTATTTCCCTCACCAACTCCTTCAGCCATCATTTTTCGAGGTAAAAGTTCGATCTTGGTTTCCCCCGTGTCAAAAAGAGCGTACTCTATGTCCTCATCACACATGCTAACCGGTAATTCCAGCTGATTTTTGTAAAACGAAACGCTTTTTCTAAAGTCTTTGACCAAGAGCCTTACTTGCAGTAATTTCAATTTCCTCCTCCTTCAAAAATAGGTTTGTTTGTTCTATCAGCTCTCATTCCCTTAATTCGCCGATTTTGTCTTTATTATAAAACAACTTGACTGACAGTTACGGTCAGTCAAGTTGGGATTTTTGATAATGATTATATAATTTTGAAGAGACGTCCCCCCAATTTTTTTTCTGTAAAAAGGTCGATTCCTAAATGATTTCATAAATTCCATTAGAGATCGCATATCAGCTTAATTATATTACGGATGCTCTTATCTGGAAGTTTTTACTACGAGGTTTGACGTTAAGCAACCTTTCCTCAAGTATTGCCAGTTCGAGCTTTGAACCGTTACGATGATAACGACTGCCTATAAAAGCACCGGAACGCACTGCTTACTTTTTTTAAGTATATAAATAAGCTTATTCCTTCTTCCTTAATATCATATTGTTTAAATTCGGTCTGTGAAATTATCTGGCTCATTTCGGCTTGTGTATACGCACCCTTCTTCAGAAATTTGAAAGCCACGTTCATAAACGCTGCTTCTATCCCCTTTACTGACCTTGTGAGTGCTTTTATGTCGCTTTTCGCAGCATTTCCATTCATATCAATAATTAGAGCGGTACCTCCCGATTTTAAAACGCGGTACATCTCACTTAATGCCTTTTGTGGCTTACTAAAATTTTTAAAAGCGGCTGAGCAAACAATAAAATCGATCTCGTTATCTTTCAATGGGATTTGGGAAACATTTCCCTGGCAAAAATCGACTTTGACCCTTGCTTTTTCTGCATTATTTTGGGCAATCTCTACAAAGTCCTGACTAATATCCATACCAATAATTTGATAGTTGCCTAGCTTCGCAAGCTCAATTGAAAGATAACCAGGCCCAGGAGCGACTTCAAGCACCGTGTTTCCATCGTGAATATGCTTATCTACTTCCTCTGCATATCCTCTCATTTCTTCAATTCTAGTCTTGCGGGAGTTCTTATCATACCAACGAGCCGTCATTCCGTTAATTCCGATATCCTTGAAGCGTCTCATTGCTTTCATCATAGGAAAATCACCTCACTAATTTTCTACGCTTTAATCGTAACCTATATACCGTCAGCATTATTATTGTAGCTTCTCCGATTTGCTTACCGCCGCCTCTTTAGAGACACGGAGTTCCTTATTATACTCCACTACCCCAATCTCACACCCTGGTCCGATAATTACTGTATTGCCTCTAACGACGTTAGCTTTCGTATACTCTAGTTCGAGAACATCCCCTTCGATAAGCTCAGTATTTAACTCTCTACTTAACGGCTTAATCCATTTATCCAAGTGGAGGATGACGTGATTTTCCCTTTTTACCGTAATCATTTCCCCACCAATCTCCTTAATGGATGATTTTCCATGCAGGTTAATAGCGATCCGATCTGCATTTAATTGCCCGCCAATCGTCACAGCTCCATTTAAACGCGCTGTTTCTACCTCACAATCTCCACCTATTTTCATCGCTCCTTCTAGGAAGATATGTTCACCCTTCGCGTCGTTTTCCAAAAAAGTACGTCCTTTAACCTCTAATTTCTCAAAAGCTAACGTTCCTTCAACGCTCGAATTTCCACGCATTTCTAACCAGACAGACTGTATATCGCCGATAACCTTTGTGCTTCCTTTTATAACTGTATTTTGAGAGATAATGCTTCCATTAATTTTTGCAGTGCCGTTACACACAAAATCTTTGCAGTCTACATTTCCGTTTACCTTACCATTCCCATTAATGATTACTGCCTCGAATGAACCTCCCGCTGTTTCGCCGTTACCGGTGAGTTTTAAGTCCCCTTTTGGCTTGTTATCCATAACTACCCCTCCACACCCTATATTTGTTTGACATCGACTATTTCCTTTGAGTCTTTTTGTTTACACTTATAAGTTGAACGATACTCGACAAGCTCGATCTGACAGCCTGGACCTAATTCAATATGATTCCCCCGGACGACGTTAGCTGTCGTATGTTCCAGATAGAGGTTATCCCCTTCTATGACATCGGATTCGAGTGTGCAAAAGTTATGAAAAAGCGCTCTACGTTTAATAGTAATACTTTCTCCACCAATTTCCTGAACTTTACTCGAAGCAAAGTGTAAATTGACCATTAGCTCACCAACGTTTAATAAACCATTAATCTTAAATCCGCCTCTGACTTTCATTCTTTCAATCTCAACATTTCCATTTGACATTAAATATCCTTTCATCTGAACATTGTTTGCCTTAATCGAGCGATGGACGTTCAAATCTCCGGTTACTGTAATTTCATTACTACATAATTCACCTTCAATTTTTCCGTTGCCGGTTAACTGGAACTGTTCAATCATTGCATCCCCCAACACCATGCATTCTCCAATTATTTTCCCTCGCTTAGAAGTAACATCTCCGTTTACTTTCCCTACTCCAGTAACTTTTATTTTTTTTCAAATTCGCCACCAGGCGAGCTTCCTTCTCCTACTAGCTTTAAGCTTTTCATTTTTCCTTCCACCATATCAAACCCCTCCAATCACCAGCTCGTTCAGTAATTCCTCCATCGCATTTTCAACGTGTAAAAGGACAGCGATTTTTGTCTTCTCGTCGACAAAGAATTCATTCGCTTTCCCAAGTAATAACACGGTTACAACTCCCATCTTCCTGATCACGACTAGTGAAGCCTTCTTTTCGTCAAGCTTAGGATAATGATCGTACAATGTCTGGATTACTTGCTTTCCTTCTTCCCAGCCAATCTCTCCTGTTTCCAACGCTTTGTTTAGTATGAATAAGTACAGAGCCGATTGAAACGTTATTGTTTTGAGCAACCCGATCTGCTCTTCAAAAATCGAAACAGCATTAGATGAAACAATGTTCTGTTTCAACATATCGTTTTTCGATAATTTAACGTCTTTTGTTTGAGGCGAAAAAGCAGCGGCTAACTCATCTAACGAGCGGCTATCCTTCAATTCTTTAATTTTATTTACCCTTTCAATGATTTTTTTTCTTCAGGAAAATGTCTCTTGCCCTGTAAATGTTGCTTTTCTAATAAACCACTCTTCTGGAATTAACTTTTTTTTCTTTTCCATCGGTATAACTGACCGTAAGTAATTTCCATTCTCTTTAGTAGGTCTTTTTTTTGAAATAAGCTTTTCATCCACTATTTTCACCTCGCAACGTTACAGTAACATAACACTGTTACGTTGTAAAGTTAGAATTTATACATAGTTAAAAATGGGGAATCTCAAATTTTCGTTTGCTTTTTCTCTCCATTTTTGCCTCTATCTCTGCTTTCATTAGCGGCTTCATCTCATCGCGTTGAATATTTCTATGTTGTTCGTGAAAAAAAATTTCAGTTATCGTCAGCAATATCGTCGAATTAATGGAAAATAAAAGGAACTCATTTCATTGTATTTCCCTTTGGCGCGCTTAACAATCTTTTCAAGCCAATACGGTACGTGAAATTATTTGAATGAGCGTAAATTAATATGTCCTGGATGATAAAAGCGTTTCTCACGAAAGAACTATAAAAAGCGTGTGACAAAAGCAAGCGGAATTTACCCGCTTGCTTCACATTTACACCATTCTGTAGCCAAGTGCTTCTCTCACTTCTGTCACTGTCGCCTGTGCGAATTGCTTCGCTCTCCTCCCTCCTTCCTGCAGCACTTCCTTTACTTCGTCATCGTCGATCCGTTTAGCTTTCTCTCGGATTGGCGCGATGACTTCCTCCAGTGAGGCGGCTAGCCGCTTTTTGCAGTCGCTACAGCCGATGTCCGCCTTCTTGCATTGCTCAGCTATGTCCTTGCGTTCCGCTTCACCTGTAAAATAGCTGTGCAAATGAAAAACATTGCAATGCTTCGCGTCGGGACGACCGGGAGCGCTTTTGTCCATTCGCATCGGATCAGATACTGCTTTTCTCACTTTTTTTTCTTATTTGCTCAGTTGAATCGTTGAGCATGACGAGCGTTTTCTCACCGTCGGATTTGCTCATTTTTCCTTTCCCATTCAAGGATGGAATTCGTACCGCGCTTTCTGCTAATGGCTGTGGCTTCGGAAAGAGTTCTCCATACAAATGCTCGAACTTGCGAACGATCGAGCGAGCAATTTCTAGATGGACAAGCTGATCCTCCCCGACGGGAACGAGCTCTCCCTTTAGTGCGAGAACGTCTGCGGCCATTAATACCGGATAGCCCGCGAGCCCGTAATTGACGTTGTCCGGATGCTTTTTCGCTTTTTCTTTAAAGGTTGGACAGCGCATTAATTCTCCAAGCGGCATCACCATGCTTAAATAAAGATGTAGCTCGCTCACTTCGGCGGCAATCGCTGATTGTGTATAAAGCGTGCACTGCTTCGGATCGAGACCTGCGGCCAAGTACATTTTTGCAACTTGTATAACGGAGTCTCCTCGCGTTTCCGGTTGGGGATGGGTCGTCAGTGAGTGAAGGTCGCTAATAAAATAGAAGCAGTCATAGCCTTGCTTAAGCTCCAACAAATTTTTCATTGCGCCAATATAGTTTCCTACGTGTAATATTCCCGTCGGTCGAATTCCTGAAACGAGTCGTTTGCTAGACATGAAAATCCCTCCAAAATAATTGTTTTCCTATTTTAATTCTGGTCATCTGCCACCACCAGTCGTCTGACACCGTCATCACTCCCTTCAACGAAAAAAGGGCCTCCTGTCCAAAAAGGACGGGAGACCCGTGGTACCACCTTCGTTAATTTGCTTCTGCAAACTCACTTTGACTGTCTATGCATTCGTAACAAACAGCTGTCTTTATAACGCCAAGACCTTTCGTCAAAGCCTACTCCACTTCGGTTTCGGTTTGAGTGCTCCAAAGCCCATTCGAGCGATTTTACGTGCTAGTTCACAGCCGCCACTAGCTCTCTGAAACGTATAATTCGCCCTACTCCTCTTTATCATCGCACGATCATTTGCAGTTAGCCTGATTATAGCGAAAATAACAGCTTAAGACAAGAAAAAAAAGCGATTCAGCTTTTCTTGAAGGAACGGTATATGAACCAAGCTACATTGATTAGCTCGCCCTACATGAAGAGCGAGACTACGCTCGCTCTGTTGTCCTTCTCTCGCTTCTATCCTTCAAAATAGTCCTTATAAAACCCGCCGACTTCACCGGTATTGTCAATCACAAAGTAAAATTCGTCCGTTTCGTTCTTTAGCTCGTACGATTTTCCAGCTGTCAAGGCACGGTCGACTGTATACTTTTTTGCGTTTGTATGAATACATTTTACGCTTCGAATCGTTTTACTATCGTGCCAGCTTAGATGAATCATCTGTTCAGCTCCTTTTTAGTGAGGAGAACCCTCTTCACGGGAAGAGGGTTCTTAATCGTTAACCTTCAAGTAATAATGATTCTGGATCTTCCAGCATTGCCTTCACTCTCACGAGGAAGCTGACAGCTTCTTTACCGTCAACGATTCGATGATCGTAGGAAAGAGCCAAATACATCATTGGTCGGTTTTCAAAACGCTCTTCATCCAAGGCAACTGGACGCCACTGAATTTTGTGCATCCCTAAAATTCCAACCTGCGGTGCATTCAATATCGGCGTTGACATTAACGAGCCAAAAACACCGCCGTTTGTAATCGTGAACGTTCCCCCTTGCAAATCGCCAAGGGTCAATTTATTGTCCCGCGCCTTCTTACCCAAGTTGCCGATTTCTCGCTCAATTCCAGCGAAATCGAGTCGATCAGCATCGCGAACAACTGGAACGACCAAGCCTTCATCCGTCGAAACGGCCATCCCGATGTCATAATGCTTCTTGACTACAATCTCATCGCCTTGAATTTCTGCATTCAGCAATGGAAATTCCTTTAACGCCCCGATGACAGCCTTCGTAAAAAAGGACATAAAGCCAAGCTTTACTCCATGCTTGTCAAGAAATGCATCCTTCCGGCGTTTTCTCATGTCCATTACAGCTGTCATATCAACCTCGTTAAACGTCGTCAGCATCGCTGCTGTCTGCTGTGATTCGACTAGACGTTTGGCGATCGTTTGACGGCGACGCGACATTTTAATCCGCTCAACTGGCTTCGCGGCATTTTCAGTTGCCGCAGGCGCTTGTACAGCTTTTGGCTCAGGCTTTTGTGCCGGCTTTGACTGATGGGATTCAACATCCTGCTTGCGCACACGTCCAAGCGGATCGTTTGCTGCGACTTCGCTTAAGTTAATGCCTTTCTCTCGCGCCAATTTACGCGCAGCCGGTGAAGCGATCGGACGATCGCCTTGCCCGTTTTCTTCTGCCGGAGGCTCTTCCTTTTTAACCGGAGCTGCCGCCTCCTTTGCCACAGCTTGCGCTTCTTCATTCGCAGCAGCTGGAGCTTGCTTAGATGCCTGGCTTTCAGCCGTTCCGCTTTCATCAATAATAGCGATGATCTCACCGACCTCTACTGTGTCACCCGGCTCCCTTTTAAATTCCTTTATCACGCCGGAATGCTCGGCAGTAATTTCAAGGTTGACCTTGTCTGTTTCGAGTTCAGCAAGATACTCCCCTTGTTCCACATAATCGCCGACCTCTTTTAACCATTGCGCTATTGTTCCCTCTGTAATCGATTCTGCTAGTTCAGGTACTTTAATCTCAATCACTGTATGGCCTCCTTAATTTTTGCGGGTCAATGATTCTGACACGATCCTCTCCTGCTCAGTTTTATGTGCAATCGGACTACCCTCGGCTGGGCTCGAACGGTACGTACGTCCAATATAGCTAAGCGGTACATCCTTTGGAGTAATTTCGCGGATGCGTGACTCCATAAACGGCCAAGCCCCCATATTTTTCGGCTCTTCTTGAACCCAAGTAACTTCCTTCAGGCTTGCAAAGCGGGCAAGGATCTCGCGAATGATCCGTCTCGGGAATGGATAGAGCTCCTCGACCCGCAAAATGTGAAGCCAGTCCCAATCTTCCTCTTCTCTCTGCTGAATTCTTTCAAGCAGATCAATGGAAATTTTCCCGGTACATAGGATGACGCGCTCAACCTTTTCAGGCTTACTTCCGAGCCCCTTTTGCTCGACGACCGAATTAAACTCCCCATCAGAAAACTCAGCGTGACCTGAAGAAGCCAAAGGATGACGAAGCAAGCTTTTTGGCGTCATCATGATAAGAGGTCGAACCGAATCCTTTTTCAAAATAGCTGCCTGCCGTCTTAGGATATGGAAATATTGAGCGGCTGATGTACAGTTTGCAATCGTCCAGTTATTCTCGGCTGCTAGCGTAAGAAAGCGCTCAACGCGACCGCTGGAATGCTCAGGTCCGTGCCCTTCATGCGCGTGTGGCAACAACACGACAAGGCCTGACTTTTGCCCCCACTTTGCACGCCCGGCGGAAATCCATTGGTCAAACATGACTTGGGCACCGTTACCGAAATCACCGTACTGCGCTTCCCAAAGAACGAGCGTCTCTGGGGCAAATACATTATAGCCGTATTCAAAGCCTACAACTGCCGCTTCCGTCAACGGACTATTATGCACAACAAATGACGCATTCGCTTCTTTTAAGTGTTGTAATGGTGAATACTCATTGCTGTTATTCCGATCGTGCAACACGAGGTGGCGATGCGCAAATGTCCCTCTTTCCGAATCCTGTCCCGTCAACCGAACCGGCGTTCCATCTGCGATGATTGTCGCAAAAGCAAGCGTTTCGGCAAGCGCCCAATCGATGCTTCCTTCTCCGTCAAAGGCCTGTAGCCGCCTTTTAAGAATTTTTTTCTAATTTCGTATTCGCTGAAAAACTTTCCGGCCATTCCAAGAGCTGCTGATTGTAATTAATAAGTTCATCAAGAGGTACGGCTGTCTTAACCTTTGGAAGCCCATTTACGATAAAATCAGGTGGCGACATTTCAACCTTTTTATCGGATTTATTGCTCGCTACCTTCTCGTATTCTTCCTGCAAATAGGACTGTATTTCCTTTTCTAACTCAGCCCCTTGCTTTTGATTAATCACACCGGTTTCTGTTAATTGTTCGGCATACAGGCCTCGGACTGTCGAATGCTTGCGAATGACACTGTACATACTTGGCTGAGTAACAGCCGGTTCATCCGTCTCATTATGGCCGTAGCGCTATAACCGATCAAGTCGATGAGAAAGTCTTTTTTTTGAACCGTTTTCGGTATTCAAATGCCAGATGAATAGCCGCCAAACAGGCTTCCGGATCATCGGCATTCACATGCAGGATCGGAATTTCGAAGCCTTTTGCCGGGTCGCTTGCATATGTAGTCGAGCGCGAATCAAACGTTTCTGTCGTAAAGCCGATGTTGTTGTTTGCGATAATATGAACAGATCCTCCGGTTTGATAGCCTTTAACCGGCTTAGGTTAAGAGTTTCTGTAACAATTCCTTGTCCCGGAAAAGCGGCATCGCCGTGGATTAATATCGAATACGCCTTCTTAACGTCTTGTACAGGAGCACCTTTAGTCGACCGTTCCTCTTGCGCTGCCCTTGCATAGCCTTCCACGATCGGATTGACAAATTCAAGATGAGACGGGTTGTTAGCTAATGTAACGGTTGCTTCGACCGTATTCTCTTCTTTAATTTGTCGATCAGCTCCAGAGTGATATTTGACATCACCGGTCCAGCCGTTAATTCCTGTCGAAGCCTCCGACGGGGGCTCTGACTTCGGTGCATTTAAAAATTCGGAAAAAAATCTTCTTGTACGGTTTACCTAATGTATGAGTAAGCACATTCAAACGGCCGCGGTGTGCCATGCCGATTAAAATATGTTCTGTTCCTTCATGAACCGATTGACGTACTAATTCATCGAGCATCGGGACAAGAATATCCAGCCCTTCGATTGAAAAACGCTTTTGCCCGACAAACGTACGATGAATAAAATTCTCAAAGCCTTCCACCTGAGTCAGACGCCTCAATAGATTTAAACGCTGCTGCCTGGAAAAATCAGGTACGAAACGACTCGATTCAATCATTTCGTTCAACCAATTACGCTCATCTTCATCTTGAACATGTCCAAATTCAAACGCAATCGTTTTCGTATATACATTTTCCAAATGCTTAAGCGCATCCCAGCCATTTTTGACATGAGAAGGGGCGTCAGGACAAATCAGTTCAACAGGGATCGCTTTTAAATCGTCCTCTGTTACATCGAAGCGAGAAAGGTCGAGCAACGACTCCTGCTCATGCTCTTTCAATACCGGGTGAACATCCGCAACCAAATGCCCTTTTGTTCGAATGGTATCAGCGAGTTTAGTCGCACTAACTATTTTTTTTCATCATGTCCGTTCCTGTAGGTACTACCGGAACATTTGTCGTGTGAACTCTCGCGCTCCTTTCTTCAGAAGGCGGTGGACCCCAGCGTTCAAATAATTCTCGTAGCTCTTCGTCTACCGATCCTGGGTCTTTTGTATATTTCTCATAAAGCTCAATCACGACGCCAAGGTTCGGACCATAAAATCCTTGCCATGGCTCTTCGGGGTGATGCTCCTTGCTGGACATGTGACAATAACCTCCTAGTAACTTTTACATTGCTGTGAACAGTGCAACGCTTACAAGTCCATATTAACATGATTGACACATTTGCTCAAAGATTATATCGCTATTTGCATGAATTATTTTAGTAATACTTTTTGACAAATTTGTGTCAAAGAAATTGCTCAAAAAATCAGCGGAATAACAACGATTATCCACTTTAATCAATCGATAGTCTCGCTCGCTTGCAGCAGCCTTTGCTAGCGAGTCATTGCCGAGCCATTACCTGTCGAATTCCAGACGTTCCGATAACGCTTTTTCGCCGGAAGCGAAAGCTGAAACAAAACTGTTTTACAACTGTTGCTCGAGCCACCATGCTGTCAACTGTTCTTTTTCCTTCTCAGTAAACTGAAAGTTTGCTGAATCGCAGCCTTCTTCCAGCAAAACAACTTGGATAACGGTATTTGTTGCCTGATCGGTAATGAGCAACGCTTCGGGGTCGTTCAGTTCACCTTGTACCTCTTCCGTGCTGAAGGAGATTCGGTGATGCAGCCAATGACCGACCGAGTAGGAATCGGTAAGCACCAGCTTCTTCAGCTCTACCTCCTGATATTTTTCAAACTGCAGATCAATCATCCATTATCATCACCATTTCATTCGTTTCTAAACGAGCCAGAACGAGGGTTCTTTTGACCTTTCTATTTTAGCATAAAGTGAAGCGGATAAGATTATTTATTTAGGCTAATTTTTTACTATTGTCCAACTTATTTACGTGCTTGTATAATAGAGTAGAGACTATCAACTATTGTTTAAACATAAGGATGTCAGCTTAATGAAAAAAAATGTTTACCTTTCTCTTCATAGTTGCTTTTGTCATCATTGCTGCGGCCGTCTATTTGTTCGAAACGAACGCTCAAGTCCGGCAAATCACGTACAAATCCGTCATTAGTCAGCATCAAATTCCTGAGGTCTATATGTCCGTATATCAAGAAGCAGCTGAACAATATGACATTCCTTGGGAATTACTAGCATCCGTTCATCGCGTCGAAACGATTTTCTCAACGATGGATCCGTTAATTAGCCCTGTTGGCGCCCTCGGTCCATTTCAATTCATGCCGCGAACTTGGGTCGGCTGGTCCTATCCTGGGAATGAACTTGGCGATATTGAAGACGATATCGACATTACCGATCTTGCATTGATCGAGGAGCATCAAGGATATGGTGTTGACGCCAGCGGAAACGGCATCGCCGACCCGTTTGACTTGGAGGACTCGGCTTACGCTGCAGCCAGATATTTGGCTGAGCACGGAGCAAATGACGGGGATTATGAAGCGGCTTTGTTTGCTTATAACAAAAGCAACGACTACGTCCAGGAAGTACTTTCTTATTATGAAGCGTATAACGATTATTACGAGCTGATCGACTTGCCGTTTTAATCACGATCGTTAAGGAGGATGAACTCATCTTCCTTTTTGATTTGCCTCAAAAAAATGGCATTGCCAAAATCAGCGATCTTCAGTAAACTAAAATGAGACTTATTTACTAATTTACATATAGGACTTTTTTATAAAGTGTACCTTCCGTTCATCGGACTTTACCTAATAAGTAGTTCATCCGTTCGAGGGCTGGACGATAGTTATTCTCATCTTGCAGCATTCTCCTCCGTCCCCCTTTGAGGTAGATGCTTTTTTTAGCCGTAAATGATGCTCAAGAAATATCATTGAATCTTTTGGCATACGCTTACTTATGGTGTGATTATTAAGTCGTATTCGGAGGTGGGATTGTGGAAGTCAAACGAATTTATGAAATTAGTGTAGGGGATATCGTTGCGGAGGATATATTTCGCGGTCAATTATTATTGTTAGCCGGCGGAACGATCATTACTGAAAAAAATCCTCTCCAAGCTAAAGAAGCTCGGAATTGAGGATCTCGTTATTTATCCTCAGCCGAAAAAAAGCTCACGCCCGAAAGCTAAAGCTGAGATGAAAAAATCGAAGAAAGGTCAGCGTTCACTTAACGAGCCCTTTTTTCAAACGCTAAAGCTTCTAGGGTTCGAGGATCGATACGGCCTCTCTTTAAATCAAGATTCCTGCTTCGCTTTGTTACTGAAGAGTTTCAAAAGCTCGTAAAGGAGCCTTTGATTAATCTTTATTTGCACGACATTCGCGCTGATGACTTTTTCACCTTTATTCACGTCATCGATACGTTTATTCTAGGAACGCTTTTCGGACACTACTTAAAGCTGCCAAACTTAAGCCACTTCTCAAAAGGCTGCCTTCTCTACGATATTGGCAAACTGAACGTTCGGAACATATTAATCAAGCAAAAAAAGAAAGCTGACCTTTCAGGAATTTGAATATATTAAAGCCCATACTATAATAGGCGAAAAGAAATTATTGAAGCATGAGGAAACGAGAGATATTGCCTACCTTGCCAGGCAGCACCATGAACGCTTGGACGGTAGCGGCTACCCTGACGGAATAACAGCAGAACAGCTAAACGGAGATGTGCGAATTTTAATGATCGTTGACGTTTATTCGGCGATGACGCTGCAGCGCCCTCATCGTAAAGCGTTACACTGTGAGGAGCTCTCAGCTACCTCTTCCATAAACCGGAGCAATTTGATCCTTTATATGTCAAGGAATTTATGAAAATGCTTCATATCTTCCCTAGGAACACGATCGTTCAGCTGTCGAACCAGGCAAAAGCAAAAATCATGAATGTCCCCAAAAAGTCGCCTTATTTACCTTTTTTTTAAGAAACATCGGTGCTAGCGGTGCTCCGTTTCAGCTTCCGACAAACCTTTCCTTGACCGTTTCGGATGTCGACAGCTACGTAAAGACAAAAACGAAATCAGAATAAGGAGCGATACGTTGATTTTTTTCAGCGTATTTTTTTCTTAAAATCTCTTAATCTTCATAATCTAGTCATAGGAATCTATCGTTTTACATAGTCATTTTATAAAGCTGATATTAACGATGAGGAGCGGATTCTATTGAGTCTTATGACAAGCGATCCTTCATGGACTTCTTACGCTGTTTATTCCGAGAGTTGGCATCGACAGGAATGGCTCGATATCGGGAGAAGAACAGTGAATATAGCTAAAATTAGCAATCTAGCAACGACAAAAAAAAGCGCCAAAAAAAACTCGTTTATCCTGAAGCCGCTTACCAAACACTCCGTCTGGACAAAGAGCAAACGCCCGAGCTAAAGCTCGCACTATTGCCTAATGGAAGCTATGCGATTTGGCCAGGTATACGTGTCGATCGCCGCTTACTTCGCACGGCAGCATCAGTACGAGCTACTGTCTTTGTTTTAGTTCCTCTTCATCGACTTAATCGCAAGCTGCAAAAGAAGTTGCACACCTTATCTGAGCAAATGAAGCAGCTCGATTTAGAAATCTATGAGCTACAGCATTACTCTGTTTGTAAAAACGGGAGGGCAGCCGAGAATACGGTAGAAGAACAGAGGCTCGTCATTTTACAAAAGCAAATGGCTCGATACGTGACAACTCGGCGTGAGCTTCTATTAAAAATAGCGCTCGACTTACAGCTAATTCCGACAGAATATCGCATTAAAGTCAAGCTTCGCTAAGCCGTTATTTCTTTTTCCTACTAATTAGTAAGCCCGCGAAAAATACGGTAGCAACGATGAGCATTAAATAGACAACTTTGGCGTATAGCGACAAATAGCGAACGATCTCCTGCCACGAAGCGCCAACCGCAGCACCGGCATAAACGAGAACTGCGTTCCAAATGAGTGCTCCACCTGCGGTTAAACTTAGAAAGAGGATGATATTCATTTTCGCCATCCCAGCGGGAACGGAAATTAGGCTGCGTACTAAAGGGATAAGCCTGCAGACAAAAACCGTCCAACCGCCATAACGATGAAACCAAGCGTTGGCACGGTGAATATCGGCACGCTTCAGCCCGAGTACCCGTCCGTAACGATCGACGATTTGCATCAGCTGGCCGATATGCAGCCATGTGCCGACATAATAAAGAATAGCTCCGCCGAAAAGTGAACCGAGCGTTGAAGCTACAATGATGCCACTCGCGCTCAAAGTCGTTGAACTCGTCATAAACCCGGCAAATGTCAGAATGATTTCAGACGGAACCGGCGGAAACAGATTTTCGAGCGCAATTAATAAAAATACACCAAGATACCCAAACTGATTAATCGTTTCTGTGATCCAGCTTTCCATTCTGTTCACTCCTGCCTGTTTTACAGTATGGCTCGTCTCTATTCAGCCTATTTCGGTTAAACAAGTAGTATGACAAAAGCTTCGTTATAAGAAGAGGATGTGAGTTACCATGTTTTCGAAATTCGCTGCCTTAGCAACAGAAGAAAAAGTGCTGATCGTGCTCAGCCTACTTCTGTTAGGCTCCCTTTACTGGATGGCATTCATTTAGAAAATAGAACGGGAGAGGCTTGAAACAAAATCTAGCATAAGCCAAAAAAAGGCATTGCGGCAGCTGCACCACAATGCCTTTTTATACGAAGATTAACGATTGTCTACCTTTTCCGGGTAAAGGTCATGATTGTTGAAACGATACCAGGCGAGCTCTTCGTATTTCGTCCCTTCCTTGCCATAATTGCAGTAAGGGTCAATGCTAATACCGCCGCGCGGTGTAAATTTGCCCCAAACCTCGATATAGCGAGGAGCCATCAATTCAATCAGATCGTTCATGATAATGTTGACGCAATCTTCATGAAAGTCGCCATGGTTACGAAAGCTGAATAAATAAAGCTTTAATGACTTGCTCTCGACCATTTTTAAGTCCGGAACATAGCTAATATAAATCGTGGCAAAATCAGGCTGCCCGGTTTGTGGGCAAAGTGACGTGAACTCAGGACAGTTAAACTTTACGAAGTAATCGCGATTCGGATGCTTATTGTCAAAGACCTCGAGTATTTCCGGCTCGTATTCAAATGAATAGCTTGTCCCTTCTTTTCCGAGCAAGGTTAATTCCTTTAGCTCTCGTGTATTTTTTTTGTCATTTGAATCCTCTCCTTTTTACACACCACGTTTATTTCCCCAAATTAACGTATGAAGCTGCGGCAATACCTTTGCATCATTCATCACAGGTGATGCTAACGATTGCTGGATTAACCATTCATACCGTTCAAACAATTTCGTTCGCAGCTCTACCTCATTTGTGCTCACAATATCTTCATTACCGACCTGCATATAGAACGGTAGCGTCGGGTAGCGGGAATGAATCGTTTCCGCATACAAAAAATCCTCTCGATTAAATACGACGATCTTTAGGCTCGCTTGCTCTGGACTCAACTGACTGACAAACCGATCAAGCCCGGTAAAATTTGTTTCCATTCCAGAGCTTGGCGGCTTCGGCGAAATCGTTACTTCGTCAATCGTTAACAGCCAATCCTGCCAAACCGTCCCTTGCGTCTCTACCGCTGTCTTTATTCCAAGATGGCTTAGCCGACTGACGAGCTCACCAAGCCCTTGATGAAGAGCCGGGTTCCCTCCCGAAATTGTCACATGGGAGTAATTCTCTCCTCCGACAGCTTGCAGCTTTTCGACAATGTCTGCTGCAGTCATTAGCCTGCTTTTCCCGGTCCCGTCCCAGGTAAAGCTTGAATCACACCATGAGCAACGATAATCGCAGCCCGCTGTCCTTACAAACATCGTTTTCTGACCAATGACCATTCCTTCACCTTGAATCGTCGGTCCGAATATTTCGCTCACAGGTATTTTTTTTCATTGTCCGTCCCCTCGCTTCGGACGATAAACGACGTAGCTCGTCGGCGTCTCTCTCACTACAATCTGAAGACACTCTGGCTCATTCGGCTGACAGCTGAGTTCCTGCTGTACAAGGGAAAAAATATGGGACGCGACTTGCTCCGTCGTCGGAAAAAGTGTTTCAAATTCACGATGTTCATTCAACAGCGTATGGTCATAGCGCCTGTGAATCGTATCCTTCAATCGTTTGAAATCAACGAGAAAGCCAAGGGGATCAAGCTGGTCACCAGCAACTGTCAAATTGATAAAGTACGTATGGCCATGCATACGCTGGCATTTGCCCGCTGCTTCCTCTGGAATAAAGTGGGCGGCTGCAAGCTGCATATCTTTGTTTAGCTCATAACGGTATGGATGAGGGACTTGGGGATAAAATTGCTGAAGCATTATTGGCTCCCCCCTTTTGACGTCAAATAAGCCGTCAGCCCTTTTTGGCGAAGGTGGCACGCCGGGCATTCGCCACAGCCGGTTCCGCGAATACCGTGATAGCAAGTCGTCGTTTTGCTGCGAATATAAGCAAGCTTTCCTAACTCATCCGCCAGCCTCCACGTTTCTTCTTTATTGAGCCACATTAATGGCGTATGGATGACAAACTCTGTATCCATCGCCAAATTCAACGTTACATTCAACGATTTAATGAAACTGTCGCGGCAATCAGGATAACCGCTAAAATCCGTTCCAGATACTCCTGTTACTAAATGCTTGGCGCCGATTTGCTTTGCATAAATTGCAGCAATTGAGAAAAAAATATGATTGCGTCCTTCGACAAAGGTTGATGGCATGCCACCATCCTCTCCGTCCTTAACCTCAATCTCTGCACGCGTTAAAGCGTTCGCTGACAGCTGATTGATTAAACCAAGCTCGAGGACACGATTGGAAACGCCGGCCTCAGCAGCAATTTCTTTTGCACAGTCTAATTCTGCTCTGTGACGTTGCCCGTAATCAAACGATACTGTAGCCACTTCCTGAAAATGCTTTTGTGCCCAGAACAAACAAGTCGTACTGTCCTGGCCACCACTAAAAACAACAACTGCTTTTTCATTCTTCACCATCTACTCATATCTCCTTTTTTACCGTAGAGAACGAGTATCCGAAAATCCCTGCCAGGCGCTTAAACCGGCCTTGACAAAAAAAAGAAAAACAGCATTCAATGAATACCGTTTTCAGTTAGTTTTTTATAGAGGGAGTTTGCGAACCTCTTCCAGCCAACCTGACCGGATTCTACTTTTTTTCAATTTAAGCATATCATAAACCCGCTGCCTTCTGAAGCTTTTCAGCAGGTGGTAAACTTGATAGAATAAAAGCAATGCAAGTTACTTTTATGAAATGAGGAATGTACCTATGTCCAATTACGAAGAAAAACTAGAGAAATACGCGGAGCTACTGTGAAGGTAGGCATCAATATCCAGCCAGGCCAAACTCTCATTATCCGCACCCCGTTATTTGCCGCTGACTTTGTCAGGCTCGTTGCCAAAAAAGCCTATGAAGCTGGAGCCAAGCACGTACGGCCGAATGGAGTGATGAAAAGCTTGCCAGAACGAAATTTGAGCTCGCTCCGGACGAAGCTTTTCATGAATTCCCAGAATGGCAAGCAAAAGGCTTGTACAGGAAGCCGATGAAGGAGCTGCCTTTCTGAGTATTACAGGCGGCGATCCGGATTTACTCAAAGGTGTCGATCCTGAGCGGGTGTCCAATGCTAACATAGCGGCCGGCAAGGCGATGAATACATTCCGCTCCTACATACAATCCGATAAGGTCAGCTGGTCGATCGTCGCTGTACCGTCCGAGGCTGGGCTAAAAAAGTTTTTCCCGATGCCAAAGACGCCGATGAAGCAGTCGAGCGGCTGTGGGATGCCATCTTTGCCGCGACTAGAATCGATGAAGATAACCCCGTTGCCGCTTGGCGCACGCATTTAGCTTCTTTAGACGAGAAGATGCACAAGCTGAATGATAAGCATTACGCGGCCCTCCACTACACTGCCGCAGAGACTGATTTAACAATTGAGCTTCCTGAAACTCATGTGTGGGTAAGCGGTGGCAGTACGAGCAAAGCCGGAGTAGATTTTGTCGCCAACATTCCGACCGAGGAAGTGTTCACGGCAGCGAAGAAAACGGGAGTGAATGGCAAGGTTACGAGTACAAAGCCGCTCAATTACGGCGGTACATTAATCGAACGATTTTCGTTAACCTTTAAAGAAGGGAAAATTGTTGACTTCGAGGCTGAGCATGGGTACGAAACGTTAAAGCGACTCCTTGACACGGACGATGGATCACGCTATATCGGCGAAGTGGCACTCGTCCCACATCAATCGCCCATTTCAAACACTAATATCATTTTCTATAATACGCTGTTCGATGAAAAATGCCTCCAACCATCTGGCGATTGGCAGTGCTTATGCCTTTAATATCGAGGGCGGCAAGGAAATGGACAGGGAAGAGCTTGAGAACAACGGCATTAATCAAAGCATGACACACGTTGACTTCATGATCGGAGCAGCTGACATGGATATTGACGGAATTACGAAGGATGGAAAACGTGAACCGATCTTTCGGAACGGCAACTGGGCCATTTAACCGGACCGAGTGGCAAGGACGGCGACGCCGTCCTTTTTTTTCATTTTGCCTTCAAATACACAAATCATTTTCCAATTCCCTCCTATTTTTTTTATCCCGGTGCATACCGTAAGACTCCCACCTCAAAACATGCAGAAGCAAAGATGTTTTTAAGATGGGAGGTAACCGATTGTTCAACATTATTCAGATGGGGACGAGGAAAAACCCTAAGCTCACTCCCTGCTTTGCTCTTCAGCAATACGCCGTTCTGTTTCTTCCTGTAGTTCTCTTAAAAACGAATTGACATCCTGACTAGAATCGAGAAACTGAGGTAACATTTCATTAACAACCGATTTGGCAAGTTCCTCATAGCGCGAGCGCCCTTCTGGCGCCAATGGAGCTGGATATTTGTACAACGCTTCCATATTTTTATCCTCCAATAGTGGATTGCGCAAATCGTCTGCGACAGCTAAAAATTGTTCATCAAGATACACAGATTCTTCCGGATAACGGATTTTGCGAACAATCTCTTCGTCTGACAACAAGAACTCAATCACTTTAAAGGCCTGCTCTTGATGCTCACTATATGGGGAGATGCCGAGCCAATACCCATCAGCAAAGGCCGAGACATCTTCTTGCCCTTCCCATTTCGGAAACGTGACGATATCCCAGTTCATCCCCTGCTCCTGCGCTTCAAGCAATCCGTCCAATCGAGGCCAAGGAAATACATTGGCAGCATAGCCAGCCGTTGCTCACTAATAAATAGCGAAGTTGCACTGTCACCATGTACAGATGATTCCCCTCCTTGGAATTCATCTACATGTTGATACGTAGCGAACACATCTTGGAAAGCAGGTTCCTCAAGATACTTGGGCTGATCCGTTTCTGGATCAAGCAATGTTAAGCCTAATGGTGGGAAGATGTAACGATCAGCCGAAGGCATCACAAGACCTGTAAATTCTGTGCCGCCCCTTTCCCCGGTTACCTGTGATGCCAGATCAATGACTTCTTCATAGGTCATATCGTCTGTAGGATAAGGGACTCCGAATAAATCAAAAATATCCTTGTTATAATGGAGCGCCGCTTTGTTTTGCATGTATGGCAATCCCCAAAGTTCCTTACTATCGTTTGTATAGGAGCGAATGATATTTAAAAAGTTTTGGTCAAATCTATCCAAATCAAAGCCAAATCGCTCAATGAACCTAGTCAAGTCAAACGAGAGCTCCGTTTCCTCTAAAACGGGAATATAGCGGAAATCCGGCCCCATGATAATATCAGGTATAATGCCATTGGCGAATTGTTCTTCCAAGCTATCTTTATAAGGCATTATCGGCAGCAATTCTAAGGTGACATTCGGGAACTCCTCTTCAACAGGCGTTTTAATCATTTCCTCAAAGGTTTCATCACCACGCCAATCGTTAATCAAGAGTGTAATTGGTTCACTCATATCGACTTCCTCGGGCTCAGGTTCCGCTGCTTCCATGTCCGGATCTCCCATCTGGTCAGCATCCGCCGGGTTATCGTCGCTGCACCCAGCCAGAAGGCCAAAGCTAATGATAAGTAATGATAATAAAGAAAGCGTTTTCAATTGATACCCTCCTTTTTCATTTTTCCGAATAAACAGCACTTTTTACAATTTAATTTATCAAAGATGCGTATACAGTCCACCTAAATTCCAATGCGCAAAGTACCGCTCTACTGCCCTGATTTGATGACACCCTTTCATGCAGCGCTCCAACAGCATCTTAATGTAGAATTTTTCTAAAATGTAGGTAAGATCATAAAGCAAAGAAAGCTTACGATTGAAGGAATTGTACAATTCTCACTACTCCTGCTCCATACGTTCTGTGACGATTACTGAATATTCGTCTTCCATTTTTCGTAGGAAGGTGTTGACATCGTCTTCTGATTCGAGAAATTCTGTGACCTTTTCATTGAGAAAATTAGGTAGATCCGCATCCCATCGCGAATAAAGCGGAGGTTCCGCGTATGGGTGCTTAAAAATGCTTGCCGTATTATAGTCGCGATCCTCTGGGATCAAGTTCGCTGCGTATTGCTCATGAATCTCTTCGTTAGCGAGTGTGGACGGCGAGCCTTCTCGGCTTAATTGTAATTGAGGCGCTTCCGAGGCAAGAAAGTCAAGCACACGGTATGCTTCCTCAGGGTGCTCTGTATATGGGCTAATTGAAAAAGGGTACGGCGCTGCAAACCTGTTCGTCTCAGACATTTCCGGCCAGCTAGGCAAGGTGACCATCTCAAAGTTAAGCCCTCATACGTCAAATAAGAAATCATGTTATTGCTCGTAAAAACGTGCATGGCTGCTTCTCCGGCGCCAAAGTCGCCTGTTGTTTCTGGAGCATAGTTTCCAGGAATCGTTTTTATGCGTTCCACTAAATTGAGCCATTGGGCAAAGGCAGGTTCCTGCGTAAACAACACTTCACCTGTTTCCGGATCAGTGCCATGGGCAGAAAGTTGTTCAAGCGGATAAATACCAGGGACAGATAATCCACGAATCGTAACTCCATCAATATTGCCAGTCACTCTTTCTGCTAAATCAATGACTTCATCCCATGTCATCCCATCGGTTGGATACGAAACGCCAAAGTAATCGAAAATATCAGGGTTGTAATAAAGTACTAGCGCACGCTCCTCTATTGGCAATCCCAAGAGTCGATCTTCATTCTCAGGATCGAGAGCACGTACGGCGTCGATCATCCCAGGAGTAAATTGGGATAAATCTGTACCAAATTGTTCAATCATATCGTCTAGCGGATAGAGCATTTCTGCATCGTCCAACACGCCAAATCCACGATGGGCAAGGAGAATATCAGGGAAGACCTGATTCGAAAACAGTTCCTCAAGCTCCTGAGCGCCTACAATCGTTTCGATCAGTTCAAGGGTAATATGAGGGAACTCTTCCTCGACACTATTTTTCACGCGATTAGTAAAAGTGTCTTGATCCCATGGGGCAGCAAAAGTGAGTGTAACCTCCTCATCTGGAACTTCTGGAGGTTCAGCTGCGGAAGAGCCGCCACCTCCAGCACTATTATCAGTACTTACCTCTTTGTTTTCGTTGTCAGAACATCCGGCAATTAATAATAAAAGCAACACACCATGTAATACCCGATATGAATTCATACCACTATCCCCCTAGCATGCTTTTTAATATTACTCACCTAACAATTACCTGGCGCCAAGTCCGATTGCATACTAGCATCCTAATGATATCGATATCATTTTTCACGGCAATACCTTTTTTTTAAATTATCGATAAGGCTTGGCACATGATCAGTTAAATTAATCGATCAGGTTAACCCAACAACAACGTGCATACTCTATCCCACCTCAAGACTTTTCCAAATGATATCGATATCATTTCTTCGCGGCAACCAATAAGGCTAGGCACATGATTAGTAAATCAATCGATCAGGTTAACCCATCAACAATGCGCATACTCCTCCTCTCGCATGGACATTAAATATCCTCCACCCAATTTAAAACTTTACTAAAATTTTGTCTATTTAATACAGATTATCAAACGATTTATTCTCAGTCAATTGATTTTTGGAGCCCCTTTTCTTGAATAAGCTAGACTTTTTAACAGCAATACAGCATCTTGGTATAACGCGGTAACTTGGGAAAAATATACAAAACAGAGTGCTTCAAGCCTACATCGAGAAAATCCTGACACATACGCGTAATAAATGTTATTTGACACGTTGTTATGGTTTTATTATCGTTAACATTGGATATAAATATCGAAACTTTCACTTTATAATGTTAGGAGGAGAGCATTGCGAATAAATGGTTGAATCATTAATTGTGTTGTCGGGTTAACCTATTGTCCCATATCAGTGAATATTTTTATCGCTAAACTGCTTTCACTACTTGCCCATACAGTGATAAATTTAAAAGTTTCTTATTCGTTTGCACAGATGAATTCATGGAATGCCGGAATCTAAGAACTCATTTTATTTTAGGAGGAGAGCTTATGACCACAATAGTGGAAACAGAAGAGAAGCAACGGATGAACTGGTGGAAAGAAGCGAAGTTTGGCATGTTTATCCATTGGGGGCTTTATGCGGTATTGGCTAGGGGTGAATGGGCGATGGCTGGATCGAAAATCCCTGTCAAAGAATATGAGAAGCTTGCAGAACAATTCTACCCTAGTAAATTTAATGCAATAGAATGGGTCAGTATAGCGAAAAAAGCCGGGATGAAATATATCGTCATTACAGCGAAACATCATGATGGGTTTGCGATGTTTCATTCCAAAACTGAGCCATTTAATATTGTTGATTCGACACCTTATGGACGAGACCCGATGAAGGAGCTAGCTAAAGAGTGCCAAAAGCAAGGAATGAAGCTATGCTTTTATTATTCGCATGTCATTGATTGGCATCATCCTCATTCGCTTCATGAGTTTTATAACAATACGTGGGATTATAATATTGAAGAAAAAGCATTTTATAATTACTGGAACAACCTAGCGAAACCGCAAATTCGTGAGTTATTAACGGAATATGGAGATGTAGGACTGTTATGGTTTGATACAGCAGGCGGCCTATCGAAAAAGGACAGTGAAGAAATTGTCGAGCTTGTGCACGGTCTTCAACCAAAATGTTTAGTAAATAGTAGAGTCAGTCACTGGCCTAATATGGGCGATTACCAATCAAAGGGTGATAATGAAATTCCGATGTATGGGGAAGACACTCGGCCGTGGGAGACACCAATGACGCTAAACCAGTCATGGGGATATAGTGATAGAGATCAAATTTGGAAGTCCCCTGAGTCTATCATTCAGAAAATGGTCAATATTGTTAGCAAGGGCGGCAACTTATTGTTAAATGTTGGACCAACAGCAGAAGGGGTTATTCCTGAAAAATCGGTTCAGCGACTAAAATCAGTAGGTAAATGGCTCCATCGAAATGGAGAAGCCATTTATGAAACCGATGCAAGTCCATTTCCATTTGAGTTCGAATGGGGAGCAATGACAGTCAACTTTACTCGAATGTATCTCCATATAGATAATAAAAGTTGGCCAGAAAACGAAATGGTGCTTTACGGAATTAAAAGTAACGTAGTAAATGGCTATGCTCTAGCTGACTTAAGCAAACGTAAGTTAATTACATCACAGTCGTATGCAGCAATGTCAGATCACCATATTCTTAAAATAACTGTACCAAAAGAGGCTACTGACGAATACGTATCCGTTATCGTGCTTGAATTTGATAGTGAAGTCGATGTCGATACAAGCTTTATCGAACAACCGTCTGGCTCTATAAAACTTGATCTTGTTCATGCAGACATTAATGCAAACAAAGCAAGATGGGATTTTACAGTCGTTGAACCGGGTACGTTTGAAGTTTTGCTTGTGAATTTCAAAAAGGCAAACACCGTATGGGAAGAACAGTATGACCAAGAAGTAACAGTTGAAGCGGCTAACCAACAGTTGAGCGTTAAACCGAAGGAGGATATTCAGCTGAAAGAATCAATCTCATGCCAGCACCCCTATAGTGAAGTTCATTCAAAACTAGGAACAATTACGATTAATCATGCTGGTGAACATTCAATTACGCTCAATTCGAAACAAATAAAGGGCAAATCGAATGGACCAGAAATATGGCAGGCAGCAGCAGTGAAATTACGCTCCCTCAAACTAGTAAGAGTCAATTGAAGGGCTTCATTACATGAAACAAATTTAGCTAAACTGAGCAGTTGTAGCTGGCTGTTTATAGTGCTAGAGTTTCGAGTAGAGCGGCAGCGACCACATTCACGTAAGGCAAGTGATTTACCATGTGCTGTAAGGACAAATAACATGCTTAGGGCCTATTTCGGCTGAAAACGCAAGCAGTACACCCACCGTAGTCCAAGTTAGCATAACACATATCAATCAACAATCAGGAGCTTTCAAAAGTAACGAAAAAAGTCCAATTTCCCATTATTTTTACGGAGAAATTGGACTTTTAATATTGCAATTCCCTTAACGTGATCAATCGTTTGAGACACCTCGTGGAAACCGACAAAATGAATGGAGCCAGCAAGCAATAACAGCTCTGACGATTTTTTGAAGCATCCGGCACTGCCCAATGGCAGCCCAGCAGCCCAGCACCAATGAGCACCCCCAAAAGCGGACCTGCTAAAAACAGAAGAGGCTGAGCGGACCATGCAAAATAGCCTCATGAACCCAATCGTCGGCAACTTTTACCTATGAAATATTTTCCTCCCGACGAATCCCTGTGCTCTCCCGGCGAATCCCAGTGCTCTCCCGGCGAATCACAGCTCTCCCGACGAATCACAGCTCTCCCGACGA
>BAXO01000023.1 GCA_001310555.1 Bacillus sp. JCM 19058 | reverse complement strand
AAAACTGCCTATGACTAAAATTCCCACTTCATCGACGTCCTTTGTTGTCATTTTTATATCTGTAATCGTTCTCACATTAAAAAAAAGCAAGAAAGATGATTCATCCGCTCAGCCCCACAGCAGAAGCACTGCCAGCTCCTTTTACTTTAGAAAATCCTGAAATGACAGTCCTATTCTCTAGCTTGCTTTACAAAGCTTTTCAATCGTTCGGCTCTGTCTTCCACCTTGAATGAAGAGAACCTGTAATGAACACTCTATCTCCACTTTGGATTAGGAAGACCTTCAGCGTCCCAGCCTAGCTCACCCTCGCAAACTTCACTCTGTAATCGTTCTCATATTTTGATTAAAATAAAGCGAGACGTCACAATGTAATCGTTCTCACATCCACAAAAATAATTATAAATTAATAGTATTATAGATTCTAAATGAATACAATACTTTTTTCAAAAATTTATTAAAAAACTTACTTAGCGTGCCGAAAGGCCTTCCTTTAAGAGCTGGTCAATATTTCAATTAGGGATAGTACGAGCAAATCCGGCAAACTAAGCGTTAAAAATGCTGGTGGCATGTTTGTCAACATCCTTCCCGAACTCGTGGAACACCTGCACGTCATTATTATCGAATAACAGGGGCATGGTCATACAGCGGATGTTGATCGCCCGCTCAGAATAAGATACACGGCTGATGATACGGCCGCCTTGTTGTGAAGCATCGGAATGGATCGGGCTGACATCTTCGGTTACAGCATTGGTGGTTCTGTCGCGCTTCAGGCCGCCGTTCAATACCCTAGAATGGTACATTCACTGATGGGCCATTATAAACACACTGGCTAAATGGACCCAAATAGTTGATTTAGTGATAGGAACAATTAATAGCTTTCTAATGGTGAATAATTTAGTATAGAACGTATAGAAGAAGGAGGGCTCAAAATGAATATGAATATTTTTATTATTGAAGATGACTCCCTTCTCTTAGAAGCATTAAAAGAAGGATTAAGCCAGTGGTCATATAATGTAAGTAGTCCAAATGATTTTTCTCTTGTAATGGAAGATTTTGTCGCGCATCGGCCCCACTTAGTCATGATTGATATACAGCTTCCTAAATTTGATGGCTTCCATTGGTGTCGGGAAATACGTACCGTATCCAAAGTGCCCATTATCTTTCTCTCATCAAGAGATCATCCGATGGATATGGTAATGGCCATGAACTTAGGGGCAGACGATTACGTACAAAAACCTTTTCATATGGATGTCCTTCTCGCCAAAATTCAGGCAATTCTTCGCAGACGTATACGTATGAAGAAGCATCGGCCGATGTCATTGAATGGAATCAAGCCATTATTGACTTAAAAAGTGGAGGAATTTATAAGGATGGGATAACCATTGAGCTTACAAAAAAATGAATTTTTTATTCTTTCGGTATTAGTCAGATCAAATAATGAAATCATCTCACGTAATGAACTGATGAAAATGCTTTGGGAGGATGATCAATTTATTAATGACAATACGCTTACAGCCAACATCACACGGTTACGACAAAAGCTCTCATCACTTAACTTAGCCAATGGAATTGTAACAAAAAAAAGGGCTCGGATATATGGCCATTACACTATAGGAGGGTCCAAATTGTTTATCTCTTATGTCAATTATAAAAAGAGTTGGATTGGCCTAATTGTGATACTCCTTCTACTTACGAACGCTTTAATCCTATTTGATGCGGGCATTCATGTGGAGCCCTACTCAATCATTTATTTAAATGGGTTATTTCTAACGATCTGTGTTGTTTTTTTTGTTTGGAGGTACAAAAAAAGAAACCTCTTATTATAAATCCTTACTTACGCTTTTTGACGATCTGGACGATGACTGGTTTGAAAGCATCCCTTCTCCTGATAGCCATTTTCCTGACCGTATTTTGTATTCACTTTTCCAAACCATTGATGAGCAAAATCAAAACAAACGTCGTGAGGATCACGTCTTACAACAAAGGGATCATAATGATCTTGCCTCATGGGTTCATGAAATGAAAACGCCTCTTACAGCGATGAAGATAACCATTGATGCTCATCGGTCGAATGAGTTAGCTCAAAAGCTTCATACAACTTGGCTAAAGGTACACTTACTACTTGACCGACAACTTTATATTTCACGATTAGCCACTCTAGACTCAGACCTGCTGCCTGAAAAGCTGAAAGTGAACGCTTTGCTAAAAGAAGAGATTCGTGAGCTATCAATCTGGTGTATGGAAAAGAATTTAGCTGTCGAAATAACGGGAAACACTGCATCTACGTTTATACGGATAAAAAGTGGTGCGGGTTTGTCATGCGGCAGCTTTTAACAAATGCCATTAAATACAGCCCCGCAAATGGAACAATCGTCATAAACGTGGGTTCAGATGAAAATAAATCTGTTATAGTAAACATTAAAGACGAAGGATCGGGCATTCAAGCGCATGATCTCCCTCGTATATTTGATCGAGGCTTTACGGGGGAAAATGGTCGAGTACAGCACACTGCTACCGGAATGGGGCTTTACCTTGCACAAGAAATAAGCAAAAAGTTACATATCCAACTTGATGTTTCTTCCATTGTTGGCGAAGGCACATCGGTTTCAATGATCTTTACTAGCACCAATTCATTTGAACAAATTAGACAATCATTGTTATAAATTAGAGCATAACGAAGTAGTCAGAACCTATTCATAATCTGACTACTTTTTATTTGTTTAAGTGACAAAAATATCACATTCAACCCTATTTTATCACCTAAAGCGCACGACCTAGAGTCAATAAAGAACTACACTGTATCTATACCAACTTGATTGGAGTGTACAAGATGACAATTCAACAGACACCTAATACCGTTTTAATCGCTGAAGGAGTACGTAAATCCTATGGTTCAAAGGGAAATGCTCAACAAGTCTTAAATGGAATCGACCTTCGTGTGCTGGAAGGTGAATTTGTTGGCATCATGGGACCTTCAGGCTCAGGTAAGACGACGCTTCTTAATACGTTAGCCACGATTGATCGTGCCACAGTTGGCCACATTTTTATAAATGAGCACGAGATTTCAAACATGAAAGATAACCAACTTTCAAGCATTCGCCGCCGGCATCTAGGCTTTATTTTTCAGGACTATAATCTTCTTGATACGTTAACGGTGAAAGAAAACATTTTGTTACCTGTTTCGTTAACAAAAATAAGCAAAGATCAGGCTGAAACAGAGTTTAATGCCATCGCAGAGATGTTAGGAATTAAGGAGTTAGCGAATAAGTACCCTTCTGAAATTTCAGGTGGTCAAAAGCAACGAACCTCTGCAGCACGAGCATTAATTCATTCTCCTTCGCTAGTATTTGCTGATGAGCCTACCGGAGCCTTGATTCAAAAGCAGCCTCCAATTTATTAGAGAATTTACATGAGATCAACCAAACACGACAAGTTACCATTGTCATGGTTACTCATGACCCGTTGGCCTCTAGCTATTGTAATCGTGTTGTCTTTCTAAAGGACGGAACAATTTTTTTTCTGAATTGTACCAAGGAGAGAAAACGAGAGAATCCTTCTTTAAGGACATTCTTGATATGCAAGCTGTTCTTGGAGGAGGCCAGCAGAAATGACCACACAGAAATTAGTGATTCGCAGCATGCGAAAAAACATCAAAATGTATTATCTCTATTTTTTTTCGCGATGATCTTCAGCATAAGTTTGTATTTTATCTTTTCTACCCTACAAAATGACCAAACCATTGTTAATATGGCTAAAGCTAGCATGAACTTCTCAACAGCATTTCAAGTCGCTGGAATATTACTCATTCTCATTACCATTGTGTTTACGATGTACGCTACGAGCATCTTTATTAGAAGACGTAGTCAAGAAATCGGATTGTATCAGTTAATTGGCTTGTCTAAGGCATGGGTCGCTCGGGTACTGATCTTTGAACACACTATTCTTGGTCTAGGAGCTTTACTTATCGGAATGATAGTTGGAGCTTTGCTCTCGCGACTCTTTCTTTTATTGTTTATGAACCTGATAGGCCTTGAAGCTATGGTTGGCTTAACCTTCTCCAGCCAAGCAGCCATCCAAACAATTGCTGTTTTTATTTGCTTAATTGCTGTCACATCCTTACAAATTATAGGGACGGTTTATCGCAGTACACTACTTCAATTGTTTCAAGCAAATAACCAAAATGATACCTTTGTCAAACGTCCAAGCATCGTTTCAAGCATTTTAGGGTTAGCAGGGGTAAGTCTAATCGGGTTTGGCTATTATGTGTCTACCTTGATTGTAGACCATGCAGATGTGCTGATGTTTCTTATGTTACTAGTTCTCGCCAGTACCATACTTGGAACCTATTTAGTCTTCCATACAACAATAAGCTGGATATTATATGTTTTTCGAAAAAAGAAAAATGGAAATCTTGGCTTGTATAATAGCCTGTCGGTAGCACCATTAATGCACAGAATGAAAGGTCACGCCAATTCGTTAACCTTAATTACTATATTGTCTGCCATGACGATTACGATGATTTCACTTTCATATTCCTTATATTATTCAATCGAAAACGATACGAGATTGGCGATGCCTTTTGATTTTGCAGTGGAAAATATGTCGGAGGAAGCCGCTATTATATCAAGTAGGTTAGAAAAGGAGCAGATTGAATTCGACCATTATCAACTAGATGCCATACGATTTGATGGCGCATGGGTGGAGCAGGATCCAAGTGTAGACATTCGTCACAGAACGTTTATGCTTTTCTCTGCAGAGCAGATGGCGCAGGTTGGATTAGATCTTGAGCGTCCCCAAGATGGTGAGGCCATCTATCATAGTTCGCGAGCCGTTATAGAAGGAAGGGAGGTTTTATCTCCAAAAGACGTGCAGTACGCATCAAACAATGCAGCAAATCGACTAACTGTCTCCAAGTCTAAGCTTGAAAACGTGATGAATTACATTTTCTATGGCGATCAATTACTTGTTTCGGAAGAAACCTTCGAGAGAATGAGAGACAGCATTCAGGAGGATGAGAACAAAGAATTTTTGACCTTTGAGGTGTTTCACTTATTGGATACTGAGAAATCAAATACCGCATCTGACATCTTTCTAACGAATGTGGACAGTGACCAATATCTCACTGACTTTTATTCCGTATACGAGGGATCGCTTCATACCTTCGGACTCCTCATTTTCATCGCCGGCTTTTTAGGCTTTGTGTTTCTCCTTTCAACGGGAAGTATTTTGTACTTTAAACAAATGACAGAGGCTGAACAAGAAAGAAACCATTATCGGACATTGCGACAACTCGGATTTCAAGTAAACGATCTGATGAAAGGCATCATCCGTAAACAGCTCTTTGTTTATTTAATTCCTCTAGGAATTGGGTTAACTCACGCTGCTTTTGCTCTTAACGTAGGTTCTGTTCTCATCGCCGCAAGCATGCTCACCCCAATCATCATTAGTATGACAGCGTATATTGTTATCTATTTAATGTTTACCGTGGTTACCATTCGGTATTACAAAAGCATCGTCACAAATGCTTTATAGAAAGGAAGAAAATTTTATGAAAAAGATTCTTATCTCATGTCTCGTTCTAATTATTGCAATTGCAAGCCTATACTTCTTCTTTCAAGAGATATTCGATCGTTTTAATCCATTGATTGCTGAAGACTATGTTTATGTGGAGGTTCAAGATGAAGATGAACCTATAGATGATGACGGAAGATTTAAGTATGACCTGAAAGGTGTTAACGAAAACAAAGAAATAAAACGAGTGGTATTTAGCTCCAGCACAAGGCTCGAACCAGGCACATTCGTAAGAGTGCTCGCGAAAGGGACGTACTCAATAGAATATAAATTTATAAATGAGGGTGAAATGCCATAGAATAAAACTAGTTAGGTGTAATAAGAATGACCTTTTTGTGCTGGAACAAATAGTAAAAACTCTTTAGCCTTCTGTGTTATTTAAAAAGAAGCGTGCTCAATTAACCCTGTTTCTTTTCTTGCATATTAAAATATGGACGCGTTGCGTCCTCTCAATAAAAAACATAAGAGGGTTTCTTCTCTTATGACAAATGAACGCTTTTGCATGAAGCACTTGAGTTATTAGTCATAACCATACAAGTATAGGAAGGTGAACAGCTCGGCTGAGGCATGGAGATACGCCCTATCCATTACTTTGAAAAAAAGAGAACAGTCGCGTAAGCATTCTTTATCATGGAGTAATAGAACCAAAGGGCTTCTAAGCTTTTTTGGAATACACAGATGCGAATCATGGATAATGTTATGGTGGAGCCTAGCATTAAGCTAACGGATTGACTTGTCCAACTGTCAAATCCGAATGAACAAAGGAAAAGGAAGTAAGGAGCGAGTCGTCCCTTTCCAGCAGGAAAGGCAACTCCGCTGGTACTACCTAATTAGCAAAAGTCAAGCCTCCTCGCTTCCGCACGCTTTTAATTTGTTTGAGCTAGTACCACATCCCCTTCTTTTCTATTCGATTCGCATTTTTTCCATTTTATCAAACGATCATTCTGTATTCCCACTTCTCCAAAATCAATAAACATAAACAAAAAACCAGCTCTGAGAGCTGGTTTTGATGTGTCCTATTTTAGATCCTCAATTGAGGTAATATCCATATACGCTGGTACGACGAGTCCGATTTTTGCTCCTTCAAGGTTCGCACCTAAATCGTCGACTTGATCTTCAAAGTCTTCGTAGTAGGCAGCATGTGTTGTCGGGAGCCATGCGGCTACCATTGCGTCTGCCTCTCCACTAGCAATTGCCTCCCACATAAAGGCACTTTCCATCGGACTAATTTCCACATTATAACCTAAATCTTCTAGTACTGCTTTGATCATGTTCGTTGACGCCGTTTCGGAGTCCCAAGCGACAAAGACTAAGCTAATCGATTCACCATCGACCGAGTCTACTCCCTCTGTCCATTCTGCCACTTTATCTTGGTTTGCTTCAACCCAATTGGAAGCAGCAACTTCTGGATCCTCTCCATCTTGAATTTCATCCATGATGACACCCATATCATCTTCTGTCCAGAAGAAGTTGTTTAGCACTTCGTAAGCCTCAGGCATATCTTCAGCTAACCCTTCGCGGGCAAACGTATGAATATCCTCAGCTTCGCCAAAGACTCCTTCAGGATCCTCAAGGTATTTCAAGTCATAGCGCGCAAACTTCCAATGCGGATTCCAGCCTGTGACAACAATCGGCTCTTCATTTGCAATTGCTGTATCCAACGCACTCGTCATCGCTGCATCCGAGCTTGACTGCACGGTGTATTGATCTAAGCCATAAACGTCAAGCGCATCGTTTGCCGCCTGCATCACACCAGCACCAGCATCGATTCCAGTAATTGTGTAATCGAGCTCTTCACCGATATTTGTCGTGTCTGCCGCTTCATCGGTCGAGCCTTCATTTTCATCAGCTGGCTCGTTTGTATCACCGTCTCCACAGCCTGCTAAAGCGAGAGATAATGACAACCCAGCTATAAATCCAACATGCTTCCAGTTCTTTTTCATGATTGACCGCTCCTTTGTTTATTATTATTTAGAAAGCTTGACTTTGTAACCCAAACTAAGGGAAAAGCAGCTGTTCCTAACCGTTAGCAGTTAACGATTGAGCCGTAATTTCCTTTCCTTATTCATCCGTGCTCAACATCTCGCTTGTCGCGAGCAAAGCTTTGCGTTAACCGATCAAGAATAATCGCAATGATGACGATGGCAAAACCAGTTTCAAATCCGGCACCGACATTGTTTTGACCTACTGCGTAATACACTTGCTGACCTAGACCTCGCGCCCCGATCATGGCTGCAATTACGACCATTGATAACGCCAGCATAATGCTTTGATTCACCCCAGCCATAATCGTTCCCTTTGCCATCGGTAATTCAACCTTAAACAGCTTTTGCGAACCGGTTGAACCAAAGGCATCTGCCGCTTCAATCAGCTCTGTCGATACTTGGCGAATACCAAGATTCGTTAGGCGAACAGTAGGTGGCATCGAGAAAATGACTGAAGCGACTACCCCGGGAACCATCCCGATTCCGAAAAACGCGACGGCTGGAATTAAGTATACGAAGGCAGGCATTGTTTGCATCAAATCAAGGACTGGTTTTAGTATGCTTTCAACTACCTTGCTTTTTGACATCCAGATCCCTAGCGGAATTCCCAACACAACGGAAATGAAGCCACTAGTTAAGACGAGAGATAAGGTTTGGATCATATCATTCCAATACCCTAAATTGTCAATTAATACTAACCCGATTAAAACAAAAACGGGTAACCCCCATTTTTTTACGGTTAATGAATATAGTTGCCACAACAATTAGCAAAATCAGCACCCAAGAAGGTGGAAATCCTAAAATGTCTCCGCTCGTTCCGACCATCCAATCGATACTGTTACGTATCGAGCGGAAAAAAAATATTGGCACCCTTTAGCCACTCGACGAACGAGTCAATCCAATCAGCTAAAGGCAGGCGCGGCATGTTGTCCATTAAAATCCACCTCATTTCCTGAGAGCGCACCGAGTACAGAGCCTCTTACGATAATTCCTTTCAGCTTACCGTCCTCAACGACTGATATCGGTATAGGGCTCGTTGACACCGTATCTAATAAATCATGGAGCGATGTCTCAGGTGATACCCTCGGGACATCCGTCTGAATTATGCTTTCAAGACTGCTTCCTTTACTCTTGATCAGCTCTGATACTTCACTGGCATGGACGATCCCGACTAATTCTTTATTTCTCTTCGTCACATAAATGCTCGATAGACCCGCATCCTTCATACGCTGGATCGCCACTCTCGGTCCGTCTTTCTCCAATCTGACAGTTTCCGGGCGAATCATTACGTGCTCTGCAGTAAATACCTTCGAACGATCGACATCTTCAATAAACTTTTCGACATAGTCATTTTCCGGATTCGTCAAAATATCTTCAGGTGTTCCGATTTGAACGACAGCACCATCTTTCATGATCATGATGCGATCACCGATTTTTAAAGCTTCATCCAAATCGTGTGTAATGAAAATAATCGTTTTCTTCATTTTTTTTCCTGCAGATCCTGAAGCTCATCCTGCATATCCTTTCTAATCAGCGGATCAAGTGCAGAGAAGGCTTCATCCATCAGCAATACATCCGGATCGTTTGCTAGAGCGCGTGCTAACCCGACACGCTGCTGCATCCCACCGGAAAGCTCATTCGGGTATTTATCTTCATAGCCCTTTAAGCCAACGAGCTCTAATGAACTCCGTGCGGCGTCACGCCGAATGGCACGGTTGATTCCTTGCACCTCGAGTCCATACTCAACATTTTCTAGAACGGTTCGATTTGGAAAAAGACCGAATTTTTGGAAAACCATCCCCATCTTTTTCCTTCTTACTTCACGTAGCTTCTTCTCTTCCATCTTCGCTAAATCCTCACCATCAAGCCACACGCTTCCGGCGGACGGCTCGATTAGTCGATTCAATAAGCGAACGATCGTTGATTTGCCGCTTCCAGACAAACCCATTATGACAAAGATTTCTCCGCTCTCGACTTCAAAGTTTGCTTGGTTGACTCCAACAGTCATCCCTGTTTCCTTCAATATCGAGTCCTTTGATTTATTTTGAGCTAGTAAATCCAAGGCACGCTTTGGCTTTTTACCAAAAACCTTTGTCAGTCCTTCTACTTTTATCTTGGACAAATTCCCCACCTCTTTGCCGTACTCACTAACAATCTGCCTTATTTACTATACAGCCTTTCAATTACTCTAGCAAACGTAGTAAACCGTTCGTTTTATTTATATATTACGTACAGTTTAAACTGTACGTAATATATAAATGTTTTCCTCCTTATTTCTCTATAATGCTAGCAAATAATAAGCAATCAACATCTTTCCCTCCAAAATTCTTTTTGGTAAAATTCTAATGGATACTGTCAGTATTAGTATTGAGCTGTTTGATTTGGGAGGGAGTTGGGATCATGAGTGATCGGAATGATGAACAGTGGGAGGAGCTCTCACTCGCTCGTGAAAAATTCATTCAAGCATTGGCAAAAAAATATATACCTTTACGGAATCTCACCGTCCATCGGCAGGTTGTACGGAACTGTTCTATTTTCGGAAGCTCCAATGACACTCGATCAGATGAGTAAGGCATTGGAAATGAGCAAGACGAGTATGAGTACGGGAATTCGAACACTTTCAGAGGCCAACATGGTTGAAAAGGTTTGGCAAAAAGGAACCCGTAAGGATTTATATCAAGCCGAAAAGGATTGGTATAAGTCGTTTTCAACTGTATTTGTGAAACGGTGGCGTAACTCTGTTGACAATAATTTCAAGGCCGTTCGTGAAATGCGGCAAACCCTTACCCATTTGGAAAGCTCTGAACATGAAGAGATACGAAAAGCGGTGGCCCACGATCTGGAAAAACTCGAACACGCCCAGCAATATTATGAATGGCTACAGAAAGTCATTCATCTTTTTGAAAGCGAAGAAATATACGATATTGTTCCGATCCAACCAGAGCAGAAGAAAGAATAGTTTATTTGGCAAGAAAGCCGCATCTCCGAGGAAATGCGGCTTTCTTGTTGCGTGACCAACTTCCTGACAGGACAACATTAGCCTTCACGATAAAAATAGTCACCGGCCTTAATGAAGCCACGCTTCTGTTCTGTTTTTTCAAGGCTTTCCGCACACGCAGCCTCGGTTACTTCCTCTGACAACTCAAGCATTTCAGCCGCTTCCTCAAACCGGTCTCGTTTAAATGCAAGTATGAGCTGCGCCAGCTCTTCGCGCGCAATAATACGAACCCCTGTCGCAGCGGCCAGCTGGCGGCAAGGCTCAGAAATGCGATCCGCCGTCGTAATAACGAGCGCCCTTTCCGCTTGATAGTAAGGCAGAGACGCATAAACCTCTTGCACTGCTGTCAATCCTAGCTTTTCTGAGTAGCGTTTTGCCTGAACGGCAACCTTCGCATGATTCAAATCGACAAAAAGCAAATCAGCACCAAAATCACGACTTTTTTTGTACGATATACTTCTTCAAAGCCAAGCGCAGCAAAAAAAATACAGCTAAGTAATCCTCAAACTCATGCCCGCTCATCTGATCAATATCCTTAAGCGTAATTCTGGCTAAGTCATAACGTTTTCTGCGTTTTAACCGAAAGAAGAGCCAGACGACGAAAACAACAAAGGCCAGAGCAAGTATGAGCTGAAGCGATAAAGCTTCTAATCCCATGTAGCAGACTCCTCTTTAGTTAAGGTGATCCTATCTTACGAAAGAATCGCCACAAATGCAAACGTTTGTTTTCATTTGGAGCCGATAACCTGAAGCCTTTTATAATCAGCAACCCACCGCTGCCTGAATAAAGCGTATTTCTCAGTGCCTGCACCGTCTTATAAACAAGCGTTTCCTTAGTTTCTTTGTCAAGCCCAGAAAACAACGCTTGTCCAAACATACGTAGCCAGTTTTCCATTCCATTCTCCCCGTCAAGCGGAGTTGGTCTGTCGTAAAGCTTTGCAAAAGTGACGCGGAACCCTGCTTCCTCCATTCGAACCGTATATCGACCAATACTCGGAAAATACCACGGAAATCGACTTTCTTCATATAACAAGTCTAGTTCCTCCATCTGCCGTTTCACTTCCAAAGTAATCAGCTCAACATTTCCTTCTCCCCCGAACTCTGCAACGAAGCGGCCATTCGGTTTTAGAGAGCGATAAATGCTATCCAGTGCTTTTTGAGGCGATTGAACCCAATGGAGCACAGCATTTGAAAAAAACGGCATCAAAACGCTGTGTTTCCTTTAGGTGCAATATATCTTCCACTTTAAATGTCAGCTTAGGATACTTTCTTTTTGCTTCCTCGATCATTGCTTCAGACTGATCGACACCGACGACATGAGCTCCCCTTTTGGCTAGCTCGTAACTGAGATCACCTGTACCACAGCCAAGATCGAGAATTTGCTCCCCTTCCTTTGGCGCCAACAGTTCAAGAATTGGCTGTCCTAATTGAGAAACAAACGAATGCTTGCGATCGTAAAGCTTTGAATTCCAAGTATCCACTCTATCATCACCCCTACCTTTTCTGATTGCATTATACGCGTATACGCTTATAATTAAAATTAACAAAAAAAGTCTATTTTCGATAACAATCTGTTATCAGAGGGAGAAATGATGGAGATTAAATGGCTCAAGACCTTTATTAAAGCTGCGGAAGAGGAAAATTTCAGAAAAACGGCAGAAGTCCTATTTTTGTCCCAGCCTGCGATTACTAAGCATATCAAAAAGCTTGAACAAGCTCTTCAAGCTGAATTGTTTACTCGCAACGGGAGGAAGGTATCTCTCACACTAGCTGGCTATCGCTTTCTCCCTCATGCAAAAGCGATTGTTTTTAATTATGAAAATGGCCTGGATGCTTTCCATTCCTGGCAGCAAGGCTACAGCAAAAAAACTGACCATTGCATGCGCTCCCCAGCTCGGTGCTTCGCTATTACCGCCATTGTTACGCCGCTTTATTGATAAAAACCCTGAAGTAGAAGTCCGTATTAAAGTCGTTAATTCTTATGAAATCAGCAGTGAAATCAATGATGGCAAAGCAGACCTCGGCTTAACAAAAGTCAAACCAAGTCACCCATTGATTAACACCGAGTTGATTCATCAGGAACCCGTCGTTTTGATTGGACCTATGGATACGTCGACCGAACCGACGGAAGAGAATATGCTTTTAAGTTACCGCATATTAACACATAATCACCCGATTACTGGGATCCACTTCTAATCAAAATAAGCAGCCATTATCAAAACGTTAAAACAATGGTCGTTAATCAAATGGAGGTAACGAAACGATTTATTGAGAACCAGCTCGGAGTTTCTTATCTACCACTCTCACTCATAACGAATGAGCTACAAGAACAAAAACTCGTTAAAATTGCTCCGGATTTAATTGAATCACCAATATCATCCACATTCTTACTGACAAAAGTGGAAACGGAAGAAGCTTCTTTGTTTCGCACCTTTCTGAAGGCGGAACTGACCAATCATTAAAGCCGCTATTCTTGTAAGAATGCGGCTCACTTTTTATTCTAAATATTTAAATTTACAAAAAGGGCTAACTCAATTGTTCAACTAACGATGAGAGCTTCTCCCAGCCTAATGCGATTTCAATTGCTTCAATCTCCTCGAGTCGCTTCCGGGCAACTAGGCTGGGGGAAAAGCTCTCATAAAAGGCACGAAACTGATTTTTTTTCGAGTACCCATACAAGCATTGATTCAAACCCGTTATGAGCAAGAGTTATAGCCAATTCTTTTAATAACAGTGAACCGATGCCTTGTCGTTGATAAGCCTTCAAAATATAAAAACTATAGAGCTCTCCTTCATAGCCATATTCATTCGAACGCTCCGGTCCACCATTGATGAAGCCAACGAGCTCTCCTTCCTCTGTTTCTGCCACAAAGGTCACAGCCTCACTATTTTCCTGTTCAAACAGCTCACGCCATCGCTTCTCTCGGCTTTCATAGCTTAACTGGTCAAGAATTTCCTGCTCCACGATCCCTTGATAGGTCGTCTGCCACGTATCGACGTGAACTTTGGCCATTGCGTGACAATCACTCTTTCTTGCTTGACGAATAATCATGTTCGTTCCTCCTGCCCACTGTTATTTGATACTGTATAGTAATTTCAGCTTTGATGTCAACTTGCCAGTTCTACTCCAAAGGATGTAGAACATCCTACGACAAAATTTGGACTCAGTTTCCCCCCTCTATCCGATTTGAAGCGAGTGCCGGACAGCTACAATATAAAATACGAAGGATTATAGGAGGGGATTTAAATGAAAGAGAAAAAAGTCATCGTTATTACGGGCGCTTCGAAAGGACTCGGACGTGTATTGGCATTACATTTCGCCAAGAAGGATACATGCTTGCCATTTGTGCGAGAGGAGAAAAAGAGCTGCGGCTTGTGCAAAAGGAAGCCGAACAGTATGGTGCAGAAGTGATCGCTATTACAGCGGATGTCTCAAAGCCAAAGGATGTTGATCGCTTTATTTCGATCGTGGAGAATCAATACGGAGAAATTGACTTTTTGATCAATAATGCATCGATTTTCGGACCTGGTCCGCTCTATTTGGCCGATTATCCAGATGAGCAATTTACCGAGGTACTGTCGCTAAACGTATTGAGTCCTTTTTTAATGACGAAGCGGGTCCTCCCGGGAATGCTCGCGCGCAGCTTCGGCGTTATTATTCAGCTTACATCTGAGGCAGGAAAAACAGGGTTTGCAGAATGGGGGGCGTATGGCATTTCAAAATTTGCCGTTGAAGGCATGAGCGAGACTTGGGCAGATGAACTGGAGGACACAGGTGTACGTATAAACCTACTCGATCCGGGTGAAATGAATACCGAAATGCATGCAGTTGCTGTTCCTGATTGCGATTATCCGCTTGCTCACCCTTCCGAAATTTTGCCCGTTTTTGATTACTTGTTGTCAGATGCAGCAAAAACGACTAACGGGAAGTGCTTTGAAGCGCAAACATTTCTTGCAGAAACCCGTGATGAAAAATGAATACTGCCCATCCCTTTACCGTACCAGATTCATTAAATGCAGCAGTGCCCCGTGAATATCAAGGGGGTAGAAGGGAAGACATTCGCCTAATGACTCTTGACCGCACAGGTGCGCTTGCTCATCACCGATTCAGTGAGCTTGGCTCGCTTTTAAATGGCGGCGATGTACTCGTACTCAATAATAGCCGCACACTTCCGGCTTCACTCCTGACAACAGACCAGACGGAAGTCCGTCTGGCAAGAAAAATCTCAGCAACGGAATGGGAGGCCTTAATTGTTGCCGAAAAATGCGAAGTCGGTCAACGTCTCAATTTCCAAGCCGGAGTGAAGGCGACGATTATTGGACGAGGCAGCGAAGCCCCTTTATGGCGCATCCAATTTCATTGTCACCCTATTGACTTACTAGACTTTATCTATCGGTTTGGAGAGCCAATCCGTTATGAATATATTAAGCAAAGCTTACCGTTGCAAGCCTATCAAACGACATACGCCTCCGTTCCCGGTTCACTCGAGATGCCTTCGGCCGGCCGAGCATTTTCATGGAATTGCTTCAGCAGCTCATCCAAAAAGGAGTTCAAATCGCCTATATTCAGCTCCACACTGGGATTAGCTACTACGGGAATGACCAGTGGCCTACGCCCGCTCATCATCCTGAAGCTTATTGCGTGCCTGAGGCTGCTGTCCAGCTCATCCAGCGAGCACGGCAAAACGGGGACAGAATTATTGCCGTCGGCACTACCGTCGTCCGTGCGCTTGAATCAGCTGTCGATAATGAAGGCGCACTCGTTCCAAGTAAAGGTGAAACACGCTTATATATCGATGCTCACCACCGCCTCCGTGTCGTAAGCGGCCTTCTCACCGGATTCCACGAGCCGGAAGCAAGTCACCTCGATATGCTGTCAGCATTCGTATCGAAAGAACGTTTACTGTCTGCCTATCAAACGGCGCTGCAGAAGAAATATTTATGGCACGAATTTGGCGATACGAACCTTATCTGGTCAGGAATGAAGGCTGAGACATCCGGATAAGCAAGGTACTGCTAAATAATGTAGCTGGAAAAAGGTAATTTATAGCCTTGGTGAGCGGAAGGAAATAAAAAGCCTTTCGCTCACTAATAGACTTAAACGGCCGTGATGTTGAGTACATAGCTAGGCTCAGACGATAACTGCGAACTATCTGAACGAAGATAGTTCGTCCGCCAATAGAAGTTAGAACTGACTTGGTAGCCGAAAGAGCTCATTGATGAGCCATCAACAGTAAACGACTCCTCCACATGTCTGCAATACTTGCATAAGGTTCAGGTTACTCCTCCTACTTATTCTGGATAGTAAGAAAATAGTTTTTATTGGAACGAGCTGCGCGTTTGCTGCCATCTCCAGGAATCCTCACACATCTCGACAATTCCCCTTTTCGCCGTCCAGCCCAACTCGCGCTCGGCTTTTTTTCGGATCAGCAAAAGAAACCGGGGCATCACCGGGGCGACGGTCAGTGATTTCATATGGAATCGTAAGGCCAGTCGCTTGTTCGAATGCCTTTACGACTTCAAAAACACTATACCCATTCCCGGTGCCGAGATTATAAGCCTCCATTCCAGGAGAATGTCGCAGATTGTCAAGTGCCTTCACATGCCCGTTTGCTAGATCGACGACGTGGAGATAGTCGCGGATACATGTCCCATCCTCCGTTGGATAATCATTTCCGTTAATAGGAAGCTTGCTAAGCTTTCCTACAGCGACCTGTGTAATATATGGCATAAGATTATTAGGGATTCCTTTTGGCCCTTCGCCGATTAAGCCACTTTTATGAGCACCAGTAGGGTTAAAGTAACGCAAGGCAGCAATACACCAGTTTTGATTTGCTTGACAAAGATCGCGGAGAATTTCCTCAAGCATAATTTTTGTGCGACCGTACGGGTTTACTGCCCTCAAAGGATAATCCTCACGGATCGGCATTTGTTCCGGTTCACCGTATACAGTAGCCGATGAACTGAAAACTAGCTGGTAAACGCCGAATTTTTCCATCACTTCGCAAAGAGTGATCGTACTGAGCAAATTATTCCGATAATATTTCAACGGAAGCTTTACTGATTCTCCTGCCGCTTTCAATCCTGCAAAATGGATTACAGCCTCGATCGAGTTTTCCGCAAAAACGTTCTCCAAGGCTACCCGATCGGATACATCAAGCGAATACGTCTTGATTTCTTTTCCGGTAATATCCGTCACTCGCTTTATTGATTGTGAATCGCTGTTGAGAAAATTATCAACAACGACAACGTCGTAACCGGCTTCAAGAAGCTCAACACAAGTATGGCTACCGATATAACCAGATCCTCCAGTAACTAGAATCGTCATCCCTCTCATCCTTTCTATCTCCATTCAATAGTAAAAGTATTTTCCTTAATACGTGAGAAACGATTGCTTCTCTTTTGTAACGCGATTGATTATTCGTTTGCAAATCTTTTCGAGAGCTTCCGTTGATGCTCGGCAATAATTTCATCCAAACTGATATTATACAGATCGGCAAGAAGAGTAACATTTCCTAATACATCGCCTAATTCACCGACCAATTCCTCGCGCAGTTCGTCGACGGATCGAGAGCCTTCATCCGGTCGATCCCTCCCTATTTCATACGCTCTGACTACTCTAGCAACCTCACCGACCTCTTCCATTAGAAAGTTCAGACGAATAAATGGGCCGTATCAGTCCAGCCTCTCTGATGATAAAAATGTTTAATCCATTTCTGTACTGCCGTTAACTCCATCGTTTGGCACTCCTCTGTTCTCTAGTTTAACACTTCAAAGACAAGTATCCATAAATATAGTATAATATAATTCTAACGAAATCTATATATAGATACGGAAGTGAATTCGATGAAATCTATTTGTATTTTTGCCGGGTCTAATTTAGGAACTCATCCCGACTACAAAACAAAAAGTGAGAGAGCTAGGGGAATACCTGGCTATTCACCAATACGAGCTTGTTTATGGAGCTCTAGGCTCGGATTGATGGGCGAAATAGCTGACGCAGTACTCAAACGAGGAGGGCAAGTGACAGGCGTGATGCCGAAAGGTTTATTCAGGGGAGAGGTCGTTCACCGAAATTTAACTAAGCTGATTGAAGTTGAGGGTATGCATGAACGGAAGGCGAAAATGAATGAGCTCGCCGACGGGTTTATTGCCTTGCCAGGCGGGCTCGGAACGTTTGAGGAGCTATTTGAGGTTTGGTGCTGGTCACAAATCGGTATCCACCAGAAGCCAATCGGCTTGTTCAATATTGCCCATTATTTTGATCCTCTTGTGGAACTCGTTCACAACAGTATCGAAGCAGGCTTTGCCAATAACAGTAACTTAAAGTTAATGAATGTCTCTGCCAAACCAGAGCAATTACTTGAGCAAATGAACGCTTACCGCCCACCAGTTATGGAAAATAAATGGAAGCAACTCGATTGAAGTCGATTCAGCAAGCTTAACTATCATTGAAATCAGGTGCAAATTTTGCATCCATTAGTGGGAAGCAGATAGAGGAAACCTGGGTTTCCTCTTCTCCCGCCTGAGCGAGACAATGCCCCACCCTTGCATTCCCTGGTTTTCGCCCGTTCAGTCGAGACAACAATTTGAAGAGGCACCTCTATAGCGTTGTGCCGATCCTTCTTACATAAACGCAGCTTATCTATGAACCCGAATAATACATAATCACAATTGCGATAATGACAACGAGCAAGACGATAAACAGGCAGCCCAGTGTCGATAAACAACCACCGACACCCCCACCACCTCTCCGGCGATAGGTTGTCGAATGGCGTCTGCCCATGCTGCCGTAAAACACCGCATCCCTTAATCCACGGCCGACGGTTGAACCGGTACTACTAGCCTTTCTACGATTGGAAGCCGCAGGGCGTCCTTTACCAGAAAGGGTTGCTCCTCCTCCTCTGTTGCTTGAGGTTGGACGGCTACTTTTTCGACTGCCTCCAGCTAGGATTGAGCCGCCGCCTCGGCGCGTCGAAGCACTGCCTCCTCCTCTTTTTCTGCTTGCACTCCCAATTCCCGAGCCTCTGCCCCGGGAAACACCTCTTTTACGACTCATTTGTTTCTCCTCCCCATCGACTACATCGTTTTTTTACGTACGCCCTTGAACCTTTAGGGCAAATACTGCTGCTTGGGTACGGTCGGCCAGCTCGAGTTTTCCGAGCACATTGGAAACGTGGGTTTTCACCGTTTTCTCAGAAATATGCAATACATGAGCGATTTCCTTATTGCTACGACCGTTCGTAATTTCTGTCAGAATTTCTTTTTCTCGTTCTGTCAAGCGTTGATAACGCAGTTCTTCTTCCGTATGCTTGCCTGAAATCCTTGTCAACACGTACTTCATTACCTTATCATGCAGCTTGCTTTCTCCTGAATGTACAGCGCGAATGGTATCTGCTAATGTTTCCGGATCAATGTCCTTAAGCTGAAAACCACTCGCCCCCGCTTGCAAAGCAGGTATCACATGATCCTGATCAGAAAAGCTCGATAAAATGAGAATCCGTACTTCCGGAAAAGCCGCCGTCATTTTTCGTGTGGCCTCAACCCCGTTCATAACCGGCATTTCTAAATCCATTAGAACAACGTCCGGTTTGTAATCCCCTGCTAAAGCTAGAGCTTCTTTTCCATTGGCCCCTTCGGCGACAATCGAAATGTCCTCTTGTGTTTGCAAAAAATAACGCAAGCCGCGGCGAACGACTTGATGATCATCCACAATAATAATCGAAATAGCCATAGCATCCCTTCCCCTTCTAACGAGACGTTATCTATCTCGCATTGTTCCTTTAATGACTGTTCCTCGGCCCGGCACGCTTTCAATTATTAGCTCTCCGCCATGTTCTTCAATCCGTTCCTTCATTCCAACCAAACCGAACGAATCAGGTTGCCGAGAAGTTTGAGAAAAGCCACAGCCTTTATCTTCAATCTTAAACCTCGTCTCGGTTTTGTCAAACGCTAAAAGTATGTTCACCTTGTCAACATTCGCATGCTTTTTCGTATTGTTCATCGCCTCTTGGAGCACGCGCCAGATGCATTCCTCCTGCTTTTCGGCGATATCCATCAATCCTTCTATCGTTACATAGGCTTCAAGCTCCAGGAGCTCAGCATAACGCTCAATCGCCTTCGTCATCCCATTCTCCAATTCTTCGGGGCGGAGCTGCCGGATTAGCTGCTTGAGCTCCTTCAAGGCTTCAGCTGAAAGCTCTTGAATATAAGCTAGGCCACCTCTAACATTTTGATCAGCAGTACGTGCCTCCAGCCCTTTTGCGGTTAAGCTTAAAGAAAAGAGCAGCTGATTGACGGAATCGTGGAGATCCCTAGCAAGCTTATTCCGCTCCTCTACACGAGTTAGCTGCTTTCTTTGCTGCTCAAGTCGCTGCTCTTCAATGAACAGGCCTAAATGCCATGTCAATGCTTCAGCTACTGTCTCTGACGCCGCACACCAACCCTTCGCATGAATCGTAAGCTGAATCGCTGTCCCCCCTACTTCTGCCGCATAGCTTTGCTTCATTAATTTGTGGCTGCTTCCAAAGGAGTGATCTTGATGATTTAATTCCACCTTTACACCTTCCCAAGGAAAAAAAAGCGATAATCGCGGCAATCGCCTCTTCTTTATTTCGTTCAGACTGATTAATATACGCCAGATAGCTTTCCAAATAAGAAAGTAAATTCGCCCTTTTCTGCTCCGCTTCGTAAAGACGAAACTGTTTGACAGCCGCCCCTACTTGATAAGCAACCGTTTCCAGCAATTCTAATTCCTGCTCGGTGACATGATTAATATGAGAGGCCGCGACATTCATAAGTCCATAGCTCTCTTCTCCAGCCATGATTGGAATCGTTGCATGATGATCGAGCCCGTATGTCTCACCCCACTGATTCCTCTTTGCCCTCTCCAGACGGGCGCACGACATCGAGTTGGCCGCACGGACAAGCTGCCCGTTTGCATATTTGTCCTTACACCAGCAGCCCCCACGCTTTAACGGCTCGCAGTCATTAAACATGAGGCAGGTGGAAGCCCGTGGGCAGCAATGATCGTATGCTCATTCCGTTCATTAATAAAAAAATATCCAGCCGCTTTCAAATTCAGTGACATCTATCAATGCTTTCAGGACTGATGTGAGCATTTCTGGCAAATCATTACCCGTATTCAATGTTTTAGAGATCATTTTTAACGTATGCAGCTCATCCATGATTGATATCCTCCCTTAACGTCGAAAACCCTAAGATGGTGATGGACAGGAGATATGGAACTTCTCTATGAACCTATTTTAAGTTATTTTTAACTTTGATAGCAATGAAACGATCTTTTTCTTGCGCTTGACGTAACGTCAAATGATACGATAAGACTATCTTGAAGCAGAGGCAACTTAACGAAACTGCCATTCAAAGGTGCTCAGCAGAGGACCTGAACGAGTTTGATTTCCCTTTTTTTTAGCGACACATTCGTCAAAACGGGTACGGATATACTGCGCTTGTAGGTTTCGCCTGAATATCCGAGTTCCGTTCTGCTTCGAACCACTTTTCAAGAAAGGAGGCGCAGCTTTGAACCGAAACATCTACACGATCAGCGAGTTTGCTACCCTTACCGGTGTCACAAAGCGAACGTTACGTTACTATGATCGAAAAGGCTTGCTGAAGCCAAGCGACCATAACAGTCTTGGACATCGTATGTATTCTGATAAAGACCTCATGCAGCTCCAGCGTATTCTCACACTGAAGTACCTTGATTATTCACTACATGATATTGGTGAACTATTGAAAAAGCCTGAGCAAAATTTCAGGCATTCACTTGGATTGCAAAAGCACTTACTCGTTAAGAAGCAGAAAGAGCTTCAGCAAGTACTAGAGACGCTCAATAAGGTGGAAAAATTGATCGGTGACTCAGCAGAGGTTGATACTGAGCTATTGATTGCCTTAATTCAAACCATTCAGCATGAGGAAACCCATAAGCAATGGCTTAAGCAATATTTACCTCAGACCTTCGTCGACCTTTTACTCATGAAGGATATACCGGAAAGCGAGCAACTGGCATTTGAACGTCAGATGACGGGACTATTAATCGAATTAAATCAAATGTGCAGAAGCGGCAAAAGTGTTCATGAGACAGAGGTACAAGAGAAAGGTCAGCAGCTCTATTCTTTAGTGCATCAACTACTTTCTCCGCTGTCTTTTGAAGAGCTTGAGACGCTCGATTTTCCGGATAGCTATTTGCCTTATGTCCCTTTCTTGTCTGAAGAACTGGACACGTACTTAAATGACCTGTTTTCGCTGATTGTCATCGATGGAGAGGAGCTAAATAATGAAAAATAATGAAAAACAACCAACGAAATGGAAAGCCTTTTGGCAATTAATTATCGATCGTAGACCGGCTCGCTGGATTATCCTGGTTGCCGTTTTACTAGGTATCGGAGAAACGGTGCTTGCTCTTCTCGTTCCTTTGCTCACGATGGAGCTCGTCAATGTCGTTACTGTCTCTAATTTACAAGCGAATACGATTGTCCTCCTCGTCAGCGTCTTTTTGTCACAGGCGGTCATGTCCGGATTTTCGATGTACATGATGACATATGTCGGCCAATACATTATCGCTAGACTGAGAGAAGAGCTATGGCAGTATGTCCTAATGCTGCCCGTCCCCTTTTTCGATCAAAAAAGCTCTGGAGAAACGATGAGTCGACTAACGAATGATACGAATGTCATTAAGGATTTTATCACGATGCAGGTCATTCCTTTTTTCTCTGGGATCATTTCCATTATCGGCTCCCTTCTCTTGCTCTTTATTATCGATTGGAAAATTACGTTACTTCTACTCATTGCCGTTCCGGTTGCCCTTATTATTTTACTGCCACTCGGGGCAAGAATGTTCGCGATTTCACGTTCAATGCAGGATGAAACAGCTCATTTCCAAGGCGATCTCGGACGGGTTCTCGCTGATATTCGTCTCGTGAAAGCTTCAATTGCTGAGCACGATGAGGAGAAAAAAGGGAAGAATAGAATTGCTCAGCTGTTTACGTACGGTATGCGCGAAGCAAAAATTCAATCGGTCGTTTCTCCAGTGATGACGACTATTATGCTGCTAATGCTCGTCGTCTTGATTGGCTATGGCGGTGTGCGAGTGTCGGCTGGAACCTTGAGTGCTGGGGCGCTCGTGGCAATAATTCTCTACATGTTCCAGATTATTGTTCCGTTTACACAGATGGCCTCTTTCTTCACCCAATTTCAAAAAGCAATGGGCGCATCGGAGCGAATCAAGGAAATTTTTAATGAGGCTGCTGAGGAAAAAGGGCAAAAACAGTCCACAGTCGCTATTCCCTTCTCGCCTTCGTCCAACCTGCGCTTTGAAGATATCAGCTTTCGTTATAGTGATGAACAGGATATTTTGCAGGCCGTATCGTTTCATGCCAATGCCGGCGAAATGACTGCCTTCGTTGGTCCAAGCGGAGCCGGGAAAACGACAATCTTCTCGCTAATTGAACAGTTTTATCAGCCTACTGACGGGGCCATCTACTATGGCGATCATGCGATTCATCAGCTCCCACTTGAGCTATGGCGTAAACGAATTGCTTACGTTTCACAGGAGAGCCCAATGATGGCCGGAACGATTCGCGATAATATTACGTACGGACTAACAAATGTCGACCAAACCATTATCCAGTCTGCAATCGAACAAGCCAACCTGACAGACTTTATCGATTCTCTTCCGGATGGCTATGAAACAGCTGTTGGCGAACGTGGGGTGAAGCTTTCAGGGGGACAGCGGCAACGGTTGGCCATTGCGAGAGCGATCATCCGCAATCCTGAGCTTTTATTACTGGATGAAGCAACTGCCCATTTAGATAGCGCATCTGAAAAACTCGTGCAGGAAGCGCTTCAACGCTTAATGATCGGACGGACGACGTTATTAATCGCCCACCGCCTTTCGACTGTGCGTAACGCCGACAAACTGATTGTTCTCGAAAAAGGACATATTACAGGTGAAGGTACACATGAAGATCTCTATCAAAAGCACGAATTTTACAGAACGCTCGTAGAACAGCAGTTTGTTGATACTCGTGGGTAAGAGAGCACGAGATGAGTTGTTTTCATTTAGGTACACCTTTCTTGGGATTACATTGATTTCAAGTTTAAACTGGAACGATCAACTTATTTAATGTCATACTGTATGTAGCTCACACCGTGCTTCTTAATTTTTACGGTTAGCATAATTTACGTGTGAATGGTATTTCGGTCGGATTTGATTCGTTGCATTATCGTCAGTTTGCTCATCGGCAAGACCTTCGTTCGACATCATTAAAGAGCTCCCGCGCTGATGCTAGCTTTTAAGTTTTGGGGTTTTATCCGCTATCCAAAAAGTATTAAAAAAGCACAGAATGCCAATCAGCAACAGACAAGCTCGGCAGCGTCGGCAATAATCAAGGAAACACAGGGACGGAAGGAAGTTTGCTACTTGCTGGGCGCCCACGCTGGCCGGGGCTAATACTTGAATAAGATTTCCTCCACAAAAAAAATTTCACTTTCTCTTTTTTTAAAAAAGCTAAACTCCGCAAAAGATTTAAGCTTAGTTCAAGGTACCCTTGTTATGATGCATTTGTAAGACAGCTGCTTACAAAAATGATATGGAGGGAAAGGACATGAGCAAAGGCTTGTCTAGCTTAAGTTTAGGGAAGAAGAAGTTGGAGTAACCCTTTTAGCTGCATCAGTACTTCTCACTGTAGGAGCCGTAACGGCCCTTGGAGCGGATGATAAGGCTGCGCCGGATGAAGGAAACACGGCCCACATGACGAGTGGTATTCAGGATGAAATGGACGGAGTTTCGAGTTTGGATGTAAAGTCTGAAAATGGGGTGACTCTCTACTCTGAGGACAGGGGCGAGAGCTGGAGTGAAGCAGTTCCTGAAGGGGTGACAGTAACAGAAGGCGAAGATGGTACAGTTACTATTTCGAGCGGTGATCAGCTTGATTTTGTCCCCGAAGAGGTAGAAGTTTCGGAAGTTTCGGATATCGCTGTGAAATCAGAAGACGGGGTGGTCAGCTATTCTACGGACGGGGGCGAGAGTTGGTCCGAAGAGGTCCCTGAAGGGTTAACAGTGACTGAAGAGGACGGCAGAATCTATGTAACAGAGTAAAAACCTTTTGAAGAGGCTGCACGAAGAGCTTTAATGAACAGCAGCCGAGGGTAAGTCAATAAGTAGAGCATCCACAACATGGAGTCGAGCCTTGCCTCCTTGTTGTGGATCTACCTTATTTCCAAGGGGCATTGATATGAGAATCTTGTTGATCGAGGACGAAAAATATATGGCAGAAGCTATAGCTCACGTTCTGAAAAAAAATAATTACAGCGTTGATCTTGCCATGATGGGGAGGAAGGGCTAAATTGGGGGCTTTTAGGGATTCACGATCTGATCATTCTCGATATTATGCTCCCTAAAAGGGACGGGATCAGCGTCTTAAAGGAATTACGTCAGGAAGACATTGCGGCTCCTGTCATTTTGCTGACAGCAAAGGGGCAGACAGAAGATAAAATAATAGGGCTCGATAGCGGAGCAGACGATTATATGGCCAAGCCCTTTCCGACAGAAGAGTTATTAGCCCGCCTGCGTGCATTGGGTCGAAGAAATAGAGAATTGGCGAATGAAGCGTGCTTGCCTATGGAGACGTTGAATTAAATCCATATAACCTGAGCTTAAGGTGCCGAAAGGAAGAGTTAATATTAACGTTAAAAGAATGCCAGCTGCTAGAGCTGTTAATAAAAAAATCAAGGCATGACTCTGTCTAAAGAAACAATCCTTGAAAAGGTGTGGGGGTATGATACGGATGCCAGCGATAACCATGTGGAAGTGTACATATCCTTTTTACGGAAGAAATTAAAGAATTTACAGTCCAACGTGGCTATACAAACGTTACGTGGCGTTGGTTATACAACGAGGGTAAACGATGATGTTTAAAAAAAATGCGCAATAAACTTCTCATTGTGAATATGTCGATGATATCAATGGTGATGATCACAGCCTTTGCTGTGATCTATTCGATAACGTTCGGCAATATGCAAAAGCAAAATGTTGATACGCTACATTCATTAGCTAATAAACAGGAGAATCTAGCGGTCAGTGATGCCATGGCTACTGCTGAGGTACATATTGAGAACAATCTACCAGCTGAATATATGCTTTCCTTTAGCTTAAAAATTGATGCAGATGGAGAAATCATCGAGATCGATTCTTTATTCGACTTGCCTAAAGACGTTTACCAAAAAGCTGCGAATCTAGCCTGGAAGCGGAACGGGAACGATGATACCGTCACTATTGATGGCACGAAATGGCTGTACTCGCTAACTTCCATACGTACAAATAAGGTAAGCTTTGAAGGAAGAATTGCACCATCGGTTCGGACTGATACCCATTATCAAATGACGTTTTTAGATGTTACCGGAACATACGAAACGTTGAGTGAATTACTCATCACCTTTCTGCTTGTCGGTTTAGCAATGCTCGTCGTCATTTTCATCATTAGTCTCAACGTCGCCAACCGCTCCATCAAGCCACTTGAAGAAGCATGGGAAAAGCAAAAACAATTTGTAGCCGACGCCTCCCATGAACTGAAAACGCCCCTCGCAATAATAAATACTAACACGGATGCGATCCTTGCAAATCAAGAGGAGACTATTAAGAGCCAGCAAAAGTGGTTCGGATACATAAAAGAAGAATCGAACAGAATGGCGAAGTTAGTCAATGATTTATTGTACTTAGCGAAAACAGAAATTCTGCACGAGAGAGCACATGCAGCACTGTTCGACTTAAGCAATACCGTAACCAATACCCTCCTATCAATGGAGGCGATGATGTACGAAAAAGGAATCGCCTTCTCCCATTCGATCGAACGGGGGATTACGATGAAAGGCAATCTGGAACAGATGAAACAGGTTGTCCTCATTCTGCTCGATAATGCCATCAAATACAGTGACGAACCAGGAGGGATCGATGTTCGGTTAAAAAAAAGTTAAACAGCAAATCATCTTTTCAATCGAAAATAGCGGAAAAGGAATACGGGAGGAAGACTTGCACAAGGTTTTTGAACGGTTTTACCGAACCGACCCATCCCGAACGCAAGAGAGCGTGGATACGGACTAGGACTATCTGTCGCAAAGGCCATAGTGGAAAGGCATAACGGGAAAATATATGCCGAGAGCGTTGAGCATAAACGAACGACGTTCACATTTGTCATTTATCCTCAGCGTGCAAAGAAAGCGAGACGATGGTTTTTTTCGCGTTAAACGAGACTCAACGTCGCGCCAATTTCACTAATACACATGAAAAAAATCAGCATAATGGCACAACATTTTTTTTGTGAGCTTCGCCTTTTTCGATTCCACCACAAGAGAATAGCCATATCTTCACCAATAAATCGACTTGTCGGGAGATGGCCCACTATAAAAGGCTTTCTGAGCGGCCTCGTTCTCATTATATTTTCAAAAAAAACTAGAAATGTATTACAGGCTGTTAGGTGAAAATAGTGTTCTATACTTTTGACGATGTGAAGCCGCATTTCCCGTTGCTCAATGCGGTTTTTTACTATGATCACCGTAATGGGTACTCAACTTTTTATGTCCTTGTTATTCTGGACGTTCATTCCTCTACCTATTTCTTGCAAAAATCGATCAATTTGTTGCTTATGATGATTATCATGCCATATAAAACCTGCTATATAATTGAAGATGGTATGCGGATAGCCAGAATACTGATCTACTTTTTCCCCATTCAGTGAAAATGTAGCAAAAAAATTCTTCTTCGTCCTTTTTCCTTAAATCAGATACAAGCTGCGTTCTTTCTTCAAGTTGTTTATGAAGTAAGTGGTGCTGAGATACTCCAGATAACGCATAATCTGCTGCTTGTTTGTTCAGTATGTCAAAATCTATACTCTCGATTACAGCATTAAGTTTCATTTGTGGCAACGTGACTTCACGTATGTATTTATCCCAAAATGATAGATGACTAATAATCGTAGCCGTAGACCATTTCCCTGTAGCAATTGGCTCAAAGAAAAAGGGTTCTTTCATTGTTACGAATTCACATAGAGGTTGAAATTCTCAAAATCATTAATTAGATCTTCTACTGTGTACATGATTACTCCCCCATTCGGTTATTAAGGGTCCCGCGCTACCATTGTTTGTATAATATTGATTATATCAGACTTAAAATTTTACTTCACAAATTCGATCGTACATTGGCGGTCTGGGGTTTCTGATTGTTGAAATTTATTGGGATTTTTTTGGATAACGCTTCACTAACCGACCGTCCACTCTTGCAAAAGTGTTGTGTCATTTTTTTGCACAAGCTTTCGACCGAAAGGGAACCCAGCTCTATTAGACACTACTCTGAATCCCCTCTCGGTCGCTGTTCTACCTTTTTTCTTCAAATGTAATCGACACACCGCGGTCAACGGCTTTGCCACAAGCTCTCAGGCTTAGCCAAGCCGTGCAAAACGAAATGAGTAAACAAATAAGAAACGCACCGACTGTTGCAAGGCTTCCGGCTGACTGCTTAAAGTCGAGCAGTTTGTGCAATAGCTCGATTTCGAGAAAATCTAAGCTTTCGAGAGGAATAACTAGAAAAGCAACCGGAACACTGATCAGCAGCAAATAAATCAGGTTCGCAAACATTAGTAGAAACGAAGTTCCAGTTTCAAGGCGGTTTTGCGGATTATTCGGATTGTATTTGGCCCCGATCGCACTAAACCAAACTCCGATTGCACTAGAACCTGCCATCATCATGCCGACGATGATCCACCCGTAAATGAAATAGGCGATCGACCAGTTTAATAGAAGAGCAGCTACGAGCTCAAGGATACCGAGAAAACTAAAAAGGACGAGCCAATGAATCCAATACTTCCCACAAGCAATCGTCCAGCCTGATAACGGAAGCACTTTTAATACCTCAAGTGAATGGGCTTCACGAGCAATTGCGGCTGACGAAAACGTCGCACTCAATAACCCAAACAAAAATAAAAAGGTGAATTGAAAAACCGGCCATGTAAAGGTGGGATTTTCCCGCAGCATCAAAAAGCTCCCCTCACCCGAAAAAAAGAGTAAGGAACGGGAACACTAGGAAGAATGCCGACGGTAAAAGAACAACCCATTCGCGTAAATCCCTTTGAATCATGCGCCACTCCTTTATTCCGATTTGGATCAGCGGATGGTGCAGCTTTTCTTTTTTCGGCTTTTTCTTCTTTTTCTTGCGTCCGCCCTCACTAATTTGAATCCAGCCCGAGCGGAACCCTTTCTCCACAAGTATCGAGGATAATAACGTGACAAAAGCGGCCGTTCCTAGGACGAGTGCGATTGCTGTGCCTGTTTGGATCATGAAGTTTCCATGAGCTAGATCGCTGAGAATTTTGCCTCCCCATTGCATCGGTAGCCATGCTGGCAGCTCGGGTAAGACACTTACTATGGAACCATCGGATTGCCCGCCTAATAGGTTAGGCAATTGTACAAGTAAGTACCCAAGAATTCCTCCCACCGCCGTTAATGCTGTCATTAATTCCTTGGCGCGATGGACCGGGATGATTTGAATTAAAATTAAATTAAGAAGATAGACGATGCCAAGCCCGATGAAGATAAACGAGAGCAAGATGAAATAGCTGACCGGATAAAAAAAGCCAGTGCGCTCCGTAGCTAATTCCAAAAACAGTTGCGAGCACAGTTGCAGCAACATAGAGCAAAAGCGGCAAGCCAAAGATATTTTGGACAAATTTCGCCCAATACACATGTCTAGTTTGGAGCGGCAAAGTAAACAATAGTGCCAAATCGCGATCTCCATACAGTCGATTAAATACTTGTGGAATCGAAAACAAAATCAATGCGGCCAAAAGCACGGAAAACCCTAATCCAAACGTTGACGGCAACGCAGAACGGACAGTCTCCTGTGCAATGCTGGAAACGAAAAAAAGAAAAAAAAGGTGAGGAAAATCACGCCGACGACGAGAGATACGCTATAGATGGCTTTCGTTTTGTTAGTTGCATGGCGAAATTGGTTTAAGCCCATGCGCCAAAACAGCTTAATCAAAATGGCCATTATTATTCTCCCCGCTATGCTTTGTCGACATTTCAGCCGCCATCGTTTGTGCCTCCTCATCGCCCGTCAGCAGAAGAAAAATCTCTTCCAGTGAAGAATGTTCCTGCCCTTTCTCCTGACGCAGCTCCTCCATTGTCGCAACCTTAATTAATTGTCCCTTTTGGATAATCCCAACTCGATCGCACATTTGCTCGGCAATCTCTAGAATATGTGTTGACATAAACACGGTCATGCCTTCCTGGCACAAATCGCGGAGAAGGTTTTTCATCGTCCTCGCTCCCTTCGGATCGAGACCAACAGTCGGCTCATCAAGAAACAAAACCTCCGGATGGTGAATCAACGCTGCACACAAATTCAGCTTTTGCTTCATGCCGTGAGAATAACCCTCTACTAATTCATCCACACGCTCAGTCAACGAAAATAAATGTAAATACTTCTCTGCTCGCTGCTGATAGACTTCCTTTTTTAAGTCGAAAACACTGGCGATAAATTGCAAGTATTCTCTTCCGGTCAGTTTAGGATAAAGCACGGGCTGATCAGGGACATAAGCAATTTGCCGCTTCGCTTCCAACGGTTTTTTCCACACATCAATTCCTGCAATTTTTACAGATCCCTTTGTCGGTTCAAGCAGCCCTGTCATCATTTTAATCGTCGTCGTTTTCCCCGAGCCATTTGGACCGAGGAAGCAAAACAGTTCGCCTTTTCCGACCTCGAGATCGAGGGGTTGTACCGCTTCATTGGATCCATATTTTTTTTCTGTAAACCTACGAGTTGAATTTGAGCCACTGACATGATATACCCTCTCCAATCAGGTTTATTAGAATTCTACGAAGAAGTCATAAAGATGGTTTCAGCCTCCCTCCTATCGTAGCATGCGCGGGCGGTTCCTTAAATGAAATAACTCAGCGAGAGGGGATTGATGTGGCATTGCAGAACGATGTCCAAAATTGAAAGGTCCAAAGCTCAAGTGACCTCCAAGAGGTATACACACGGTGCAAAAACTGAGGGGACAGCTGTACAAACGATGAAGTCAAGGTTATAAACTGGTGAGGGAGTACGAGAGCTAAAATTTAAAGTCTTAAACTCCCTAATCTTTTTCGGTACCCCACTTGCTCTCCCGGAGTCCAGAAACTGACAAAATAGAATGGACAAAATTGACTGTTTTGCCAATTTGCGTGTCGATGGCCAATCCGCTGATCCCATAATTTCATGTATGACGGCACATACTCGGATGATGTGCTGTAAGTCTTTTTTTTGTAAGGTTAGTATGTATAGACAATCTAACTAATGAACGGGTTTTGCTGGTGGCAGGCGGAGCAAAGATTGAGCCAAAAATTGTATTTTTACAATTATTAACAAATGCTAATATTAGTAATCAAACCGATGCTTATAATCGTTGGGGAAGAAAAGGAGGAGTCGCTTTTTTTGACAGCCAATACCTTGTCGCATAAATAAGCGAGTGTAGAGAAATTCTCCACACTCGCTTTGCATTTATAGTAAGCTTTTAAACCATTCAATATTATGCTGCAACGCTTCTTTATCGGAATGAACGCCACTGAAGTCTTCCATCCCAATATAACCATCGTAGCCAACTGATTTCAAATCCTTTAAGACTTGAGCCCAATCGACAACCCCTTTTTCAACTCCAACCCAGCCACACTGCCACTGAACCGAGCCATCCTCACGTTCACCCAGCGTTTTCCAACCGCCATTTTTTTGCATGAACATGAGCCAAGTATGGTCCTAAGAGCTCTAGACCCATTCGATGGTTTTCGTAGCCTTCATTTACCATATTTCCCGGATCGAACAACACACCGATATGATCGGGATCAAATGAGCTAACGAGTCGATAAGCAGAGCTAGCGCTAGGGGCAATGGTCACATGATGGGTTTCCAGAACTCCCTTGACCTTATATTGCTTACACAGCTGCTCCGCTTCATTCAAATACTCAATTTCTTTATTAAATAAGTCATTATAATTTTCTGTTCGATCGTAGCGAGAGACACCGAGACGGATCATTTTTGCTCCGAACTTACTTGCGACCTTCAGCACTTGTTCGGTTGCTTCAAGATCGCCGCATTGTAAGTAAGGGGTAATACCGATCGTGTTAATCCCGCTTTCGTCCGCCGCTTTTTTTTAGCTTCTCTAATTGCTGCTCGCTGTCTGACGGCTGAACCGTACAACGATTGTTTCCCCAAAAGCTTGGCTTTTGCTGTTTTTCCTCTTCGCCAAGCTGTTTATAGCGCCACTCGACACCGTCGTAGCCGTTTTTCTTCAGCTCAGGAATTAGCTCCTCAGGTGTTAAGGTTGGCGTCATAACCGTAAATACTGAGAATTTCATCTATATTCACTCTCTTTCTTATTAGATTATCCCATCTCCTTGCGATATTTTTCCGGCGTAACCCCTGTTAATTGCTTAAACACTTTGCTGAAATGGGACGGGTGTTTAAAGCCAGTTCGATAACTAACCTCAGTCACACTCGCTTTCCTTTTTACCGTAAATTCTATTTTCGCTTGATTGATTCTGCGTTGATACAAATAACCGAAAATGGTCACACCCGTTACTTCTTTAAATATTTTTGATAAATAAAACTTGCTTAAATGAAGCTGTTCTGAAAGCGCATCGAGATTTAAATCTTCATTGTAACGGCTTTCAATATAGGAAACGACCTTCTGAACATGCTTTTCTTTATCCGAAACAGCCTCGTTATTTTGGGCAAGCGGTTTAGCACAGAATGGGTACAGAAAGGCGAGCAGCTCCATAAAGGTTAACTGAAAGCGCTGATTAGAGCTGCTGTCAATTCGACGTTTATGGCGTTCCATTCTTTCAAATAACTGTTCGAGCTCCTCCCTGTCATGTCCTTTGAACGATATAAGCAATGAGCTTAGCGTTGAAAAAGGAGTAAGCACTTCTGCCATCCCCATCGGCTCAAGTAGATTTTTAAAGTAGCTTTGGTTAAAGTGAACGGTTGTTCGAATATAATCCTCGCCCTCAAACAACTTTGGACAGTGTAACGTTAATCCGTGCATTAAAATCAAATCGCCTGCTGCCAGGCTAAAAATCTGATCACCGATCAGATATGTACATTTGCCACCGTGAAAATAGTAGATTTCTGCATGCTCATGAGAATGGAAGCCAAATGATGGTTTAGTAGTCATCCTATAGGAAAATTCCAACGGTGATAAAAAAACAGCTGACGTCGCATGGCGCCTCCCATTGTCTAGCTGCTGCTTCACAACAGCGCTAGTTGAATAAATTTTCAAATAACTTGCCGACTCGTTCAAACACGACCTCCTGTTGGAGGTCAGCACAGAGCTTCCCTCCAATAGGAGGCGATTCTTTTCTAGCTATTTTGAACATACTCTAAGTCTAGCAATTCAAAAACTTATTCGTCAATGGAAGAATGGCTAATCGCTATTCTACCTTTATTGCATTTTCTTGAGCAAGCAAGCACAACTCCGCCGCTTTAAATGCATGCTCTTGTGTCATCGCATGCTCTGTTCGATTTAAACAATCGAGAATCAATTCACCAAAAAAAAGGATAGCCGACCTTACCTGACAGTGAAAAATGCTGTTCACCTTGATCGTTCACAAGATAAAGATGATTTCCGTCCTTTTCTCTAGCCACGTCGACATATTTTCGAATTTCAATATAGCCTTTTGTCCCTGTAACGAACATCCGTCCATCACCCAAGTGCTTAAGCCATCTGGTGTATGCCAGTCTACACGAAAATAGTTTGTCGCTCCATTATCGCCGACGAGCGTGGCATCACCGTAGTCTTCAAGTTCTGGGTAATCCTTAGCATCGTAGTTTGCCACCTTGCTGTGCACGACTTTTGCGTCCTTGCAGTCAGCATAGTATAAAAATTGCTCGATTTGATGGCTGCCGATGTCGCAAAGAATACCTCCATACTGCTCTTTTTTTGAAAAACCATTCTGGACGGCTTGGCGCATTTAACCGATGCGGACCGAACCCGGTCACTTGAATGACTCTGCCAATAGCCCCTTCTTCAATTAATTGTCCGGCAAAAACCGCACTTTCTACGTGAAGACGCTCACTGTAATAAACCATGTATTTCTTACCCGTTTCTTTTACTTTTTGCTTTGCCAGTTCAAGCTGTTCTAAAGTCGTAAACGGGGCTTTGTCGGTAAAATAGTCCTTGCCATGATCCATTGCCCGTAAGCCTAGCTCGCAGCGTTTCGACGTTATCGCTGCCCCAGCAATCAATTGTACTTCCGGGTCGTTCATGATTTCCTCTTCGGAAGAGGCAACTTGAACATCGGGGAATTGGCTGACAAATCGCTCGACCTTTTTCTCATCTGGGTCGTATACCCATTTCAAGCTTGCGCCCGCTTCCACTAGCCCGTTGCACATGCCATAAATGTGACCATGGTCGAGGGCAATCGCAGCAAATGTAAATTGTCCTGGCTCGACGACTCGGTTCGGTTTTCCTTTTGGCGCATAGTTCATTCCATCCTGTCGGCTCATCTAGTCCACCTCTACTGTCATTAATGAGTTCCTTTCACATCAAGCAATACTCCTTCGCCGGCCTTCTTGACCGTCGAATTGCTAATTCTCTCTTGCAAGTGATGATAATACTGCTCTTCATCCAGCGGCAACGTTACCCAATCGTCAAGCCAGGTCGAGAGTTGCATCGCATTGGAGAGCGTTAAACCGTTGATGCCTTCCTCACCAGGGCAATCAGCTCTTCGCCATGAAGAATCGCATTGACAAAGTTCTGAGTAATTCCTTCGTGGCCTGTTTCCTTCCCGCGTACTGGAATTTCACATTTCCAGCATTCCGGGCTGCCAAAGCCTCCTTTATAGCTCTTATTAAATTCTGGCTCTGGCGTCCGTAACCGCCAGAAGGTCAGGTTGCCACCCTCTACAACTACCTTCCCGTTTTCCCCGGCAATTTCCAGGCGGTTTGTACCTGGAGCTTCGCCCGTTGTTGTAATAAAGACTGCCGTTGCACCATTTTCGTATTCGGCATAAGCCGTAACTTCATCCTCGACTTCAATGTCACGATGCTTGCCAAAATGACAGAAGGCCCGAACCCGCTTCGGTGTCATCGCAGTCATCCAATGCCAAAGATCGAGCTGGTGTGGGCATTGATTGATCAGAACTCCCCCGCCTTCACCTGCCCAAGTTGCCCGCCAACCTCCGGAATCATAATAGCTTTGTGAGCGGTACCAATTTGTAATAATCCAGTTAATCCGGCGAATTTCGCCGAGCTCACCCGAGTGAATTAAGTCTCGAAGCTTCTGGTAAAGTGGATTCGTCCGCTGATTATACATCATCGAAAATTGCTTGCCGCTTTTTTTCAGCTGCCTCATTCATTTCACGTACTTGCTTTGTATACACTCCGGCTGGCTTTTCGCATATGACGTGCAAACCAGCTTCAAACGCTTTAATCGCCAAACGCGGATGATCATAATGCGGAGTCGCAATTAAAACCGCATCGATTAAACCGGACTGAAAAAAAATCATCCTCCTGACTGAATACAGTAACATCCGTACCATATTTTTCTTCTAGCTCCTTTACCTGCTCTGTTCGCTCTTCCAACAAGGCTGTCAATACAGCGCCTTTAATTTTTTTTGCCGATGAAGATATGCTGCATGAGCCATACCCATATTGCCGACACCGACAATCCCAATCCTAACCTTCTCCATCCGGGGTGTCCCCTCCTTTGAATTCACCATCTTAAGCTTCCCAAATATGGAGCTAAACAGCCAAAAACCGCTCGACTCCTCAACACCGACTATAGGAAGTCCACATTATAAACAGTCATTATTAGTTTAAAGCAATTGAAAGTGCTTTGCTTCCTTCTTATTGACGAAATGCCCCTTTTATTTATACGTGGTTGTTGTGTTTCCAAGGCTCCGGAAAAATTATAAAGATTCAGCTCGCTTCTGCAATCCGAACAGGAGAGCGGACCATTCCGACGGTTCGGCTCTTTTTCGGACAGGAGAGCAGATCGTTTCGACGAGAGAGCAGATCGTTCCGACGGTTCAGCTCTTTTTCCGACAGGAGAGCAACTCGTTTCGACGGGTCAGCTCTTTTTCCGACAGGAGAGCAGACCGTTTCGACGGGTCAGTTTTTTTTCCGACGGGAGAGCGGGCCGTTCCGACGATTAAACGCCAGAATAGGCCATGAATCCTCCATCGACAGGAACGCAAATCCCCGTTACAAAGCCGCTTGCTTCTTCATCAGCAAGCCAGAGCAGAGTACCAAGTAAGTCTTCTGGCTTACCTAACCGTCTCATTGGAGTATGATTAACAATTTTCTCAGCTCGTTCGGTGAAGCCGCCATCTTCCCTCGTTAATAAGCTTCGATTTTGTTCTGTCAAGAAAAATCCCGGCGCAATCGCGTTGACACGAATACCGTTTCCGCCATATGGACAGCCAGCCATTGCGTCAAATTATTAATGGCTGCCTTAGCGGCGCTGTATGCCGGCACTTTCGTCATTGGTGACGGTGCGCTCATCGATGAAATATTAATAATTGTTCCTTTATTCTTAAGCATCCGCTTAGAAAAAAAACCTGCGTCGGTAGGAGCGTGCCAATGACGTTTAAATGAAATACAAATTCAAATCCTTCTGTTGTCAAGTCAAAAAAACTGATCAGCTCTTTATTTGCCAACTCATCCAAATTCATGGTTTCTCGAGAAGTACTTCCTTTCGGATGATTGCCGCCCGCGCCATTGATTAATACATCGACTTGGCCATATGCCTTCATGATTTTTTTTGGTCCGCTTCATTTACACTGTCACCGTTTGTTACATCACAAGCGATTGCGATTGCCTCTCCTCCGGTCTTCTTGATCTCCCTGACAACGCGCTCCGCTTTTTCATAGGTTCGATTTAAGACGGCGACCTTCATCCGCTGTCGGGCGAGTTCAAGAGCCATCTGACCGCATAAAACTCCGCCACCTCCTGTCACAACAGCAACCTTACTTTCCAAGCCTTTGTGCAACGTAGTCACGCTTATTCCCCTCCTCCTTTACCTTGTTCTGATTGCTTTTTTCAAGTGTATCCCACACACCGAGAATGTACATAATGCCAAGTGCCCGATCATAAAGGCCGTAGCTGGGCGGGCTTGTTCGCCAAAGATCATTCGGCCGTGATCAGGACGAAGAAACCCGGTAAAACCTGTATCATGAAGCGCTTTAACAATTTCACACATATCCAGAGAACCATCTGAGCTACGATGAGACGATTCTGCGAAGCTACCATCCGGCTCTATTTTCACATTGCGAACATGGACGAACGGCACTCGATCCTTTGCAACAAAATGTCTCATGATCGCTGGAATATCGTTATTGGGATTAGCTCCTAGAGAACCTGAGCAGATCGCCAAGCAATTGGAAGGACTGTCGACGAGATTAATAATTCGCTCAAGGTTCTCTTTATTTGTCACAATTCTTGGTAACCCATAAACGGACCAAGGTGGATCATCTGGATGTATCGCCATGCGAATATTGCATTCCTCCGCAACTGGAATAATCTGCTCCAAAAAGTGTTGCAAATTCACAAACAGCTCTTCTTCAGTAACACCCTTATATAATTCGAACAGTCGCTTTATTGTTTTTAAACGCTCCGGTTCCCAGCCAGGCATAAGAAAGCCGTGTGCGTCCCGTTCAATCTGTTCGACAAGCTGAGCCGGATCGACATGCTCGATTTTGTTTTTATCATAGGCTAAGGCCGTTGACCCATCAGGTAATGGCTTTGCTAAATCCGTACGTGTCCAATCAAAAATAGGCATAAAATTGTAGCAAACTACTTTAATACCGACTTTTGCCAGATTTCTTAACGTTTCTTGATAGTTTTGAATATACTGCTCTCTTGTCGGCAAGCCGAGCTTAATATCTTCATGTACGTTTACACTCTCGATCACATCAAGACGCAACCCCTGCGCTTCAATCTCTTCCTTTAATTGCTTTATGTTTTTAAGTGGCCAGACTTCTCCGACTGGAATATCAAACAAGGCCCCCACAATCCCATACATTCCAGGGATTTGCCGAATTTGCTCTAATGTTACAGTATCATCCTTGCTGCCAAACCAACGAAAAGTAATTTTCATCCAAATCCCCTTACCTTCTATGAATTGAAATAATTTGGGTATTGCTCCTTCAATTCCTGTTTTTCAAATACGATTAGCTGTAAATGACTCTCCATGATTTTATCTGCTTTTTCCGCTTCTTTTTGTTTGATACATTCTACTAGCTCAGCATGCTGCGAGATGAGCAAATCCCAGTCTGAATTCGAAAACAGCCGCAGAAGTCGCAATCGCTTAAACTGGTTATTCATTTGCTGAATCATCTTCCATGTACGAAGCTTTCCACAGCCTTTAAAAAGCGTCTTGTGAAAGTCCTCATCCAACTCAAACAAGCGCGTATAATTGTCTTTTTCGGCAAGTATTTGCTGCATGACAATATTGGATTCCAACGAAAATAAATCGTCATCCGAAAAATGATTGCACGCTTCCACAACGATCGCTCGTTCAAGCTTCTCCCTAACAAATCTCCCTTCCTCGGCTTCCTTTAAATCGATGCGTGACACGATCGTTCCACTCTGTGGATATATATCAAGAAGCCCTTCCTGAGCCAGTGTCAAAAACGATTCTCTCACGGGAGTGCGGCTTACTTTAAATTTCTCAGCAATTTCTTTTTCTGAAATTTTTGTTCCTGGCTTCAACTCCAAAGAAAGGATTCTATCCTTCAGCGTCTGATACGTAAAATCCCTTGTTGTGCCTTGAAAATTATGGTCTCTCATCCTTTCACCTCCTTCATTAGGTTAAGAACCTAACGTAATTATACTAGTATGGTAGTTGGGCGTAAAGGGTATCTTTCCCTTCATTCCCTTTTCGCATACTAACGTGGATTTAAAAAGGGCCATTCAAAGAGATGTCATCCGGTACAACGACAGCAGCAGTATCCGTTCATCCTTCTTTTTTTTAAAACAAACTGCTCCTTCAGCGCAAAAAAAAGTAGACTGCCTAACGCAGCCTACTTTTACTATTTTATCCTTAATCTTACAGCTCAATATTAAAATATTGCTGCGCATTCGTATAACTAATATCCTGGATCATTTTACCTAACAATTCATAATCTCTTGGCGCTTCACCTTGCTCGATCCAGCCTCCGACGAGATCGCATAAAATACGGCGGAAATACTCGTGCCTCGTATAGGACAGAAAGCTTCGCGAATCGGTTAACATCCCTACAAAACAACTAAGCAGGCCAATATTCGCCAGATCCGTCATTTGCTTAATCATGCCATCCTTTTGATCGTTATACCACCATCCAGAGCCAAATTGTATTTTCCCTTTCGCTTCACTAGATTGGAAGTTTCCAATTGCTGAAGCAATCGTGTAATTATGCACTGGATTCAAGTTGTAAATAATCGTTTTCGGCAACTCATCAGTTCGCTCAAGTGCATTTAAAAATTGATTTAGAGAACGTGAAAATTCATAATCATGAATTGAATCGAATCCGGTATCTGGTCCTAATTTCGAAAACATTCGCTCATTGTTATTGCGAATCGCACCAACATGAAGCTGCATAACCCATCCTAACGAGCGATATAGTCGACCTAGAAATAACAGTGTAAACGTCTTATACTGTTGCTCCTCCTTCTTTGAAACCGCCTGGCCAGACTTCGCCTTATCAAAAATAGCAGCTGCTTCCTCTAAAGTGCATTCCTCAAACGGCAACGTTTCGATACCGTGATCGGAGACACGGCAACCCGCCTCATGGAAAAAAATTCGCACGATTCTCTATCGCCTTAAGTAAATCCTCATACGTCTCAACCTTCTGACCTGAAGCCTCAGCTAATTTCTCCAAATAACTGTTAAATTCAGGACGGGTTAATTCAACAGCTTTATCAGGACGAAATGCAGGCAACACCTTCGTTTCAAGTGAGCCTTCATTCTGAATTGCCCGATGATAGGCTAAATCATCAATCGGATCATCGGTTGTGGCAATTAATTTAACATTTGACTTCTTAATTATGCTCTGTACTGTAAAATTCTTTGTTTGAAGTAAGCGGTTGCAGTGCTCCCAAATTTCATCTGCCGTATTTTCGTTTAATAATAAATCAACATCAAAGTACCGCTTTAGTTCAAGATGCGTCCAATGATAAAGAGGATTACCGATCGTATAAGGAACAGCCTTTGCCCAGGCCTTGAACTTCTCCTTGTCATCAGCTTCTCCTGTAATATACGCTTCCTCTATACCAAGTGTCCGAAGTGCTCTCCACTTGTAATGATCACCATGGAGCCAAATCTCCGAAATATTTGTAAACGCTTTATCCTCGGCAATTTCCTTCGGATTTAGATGACAATGATAATCATAAATCGGCATGTCCTTGGCATAATCATGATACAACACCTTTGCAGCCTTACTGTTTAATATAAAATCCTCGTGAATAAATGATGCCATCCTATTTCCTCCTTCATTTAATTCAAACTCAATTTTATTGTAAAGCGGGGCCACAAGAAATGCAACGTTGTTATTAGAATCAGCAAAATGGTTTGTATAATCAACAAACTAATTAGATACAGCCTAGATTTTAGCAGAAAGTGCAGCACCAGTCTAAAAAAAATATCCATGTTGTTCAAGTCTCTATTAGCAATTTCATTACTATATAGTGCTCAGATTTTATAAACTGTATATTCGTATTTCTTTCTACTGATGCCTATTGACAGAACTCTCTCTTCCCTGTAAAGTGAACGATGCAAGCAAATATATTCCTCGTTAGGTGAGGCTCCTGTGTTGGAGATATGCTACTACCCAAAAATGTCTAAAGACGCCAATGGGTCAACAGAAACCATCGACATAAGGTGGTTTTTAACGTAGCTGGCTCAGTCCTATGCCACACAGTGCTAAAGCTCTACGAATGGAGGAGCCGACAATATGTGCAAAGCAATGCGCATGATTATTTATGCATGTGTATGAGCACCTCCATGTCTTGGGGGGTGCTTTTTGTATTTCCTCATTTAACAGGTTTCATGGAAATACATGTGCTGGGAATATTCATTCCTTGAGAGATGGGTCAAGGGCCAGGGAAAGCTGCTCACTTGATTGGCATATCCCTTACGCTCTGTTTTGAGGGGGGAATGACATAGTTACAGCATTTTTCCTTCCGAGCAATTCAAAAAATAAAATCAGAATCGGATAAAGTTTGCTCCTGAATGAACAGATGGGAAACTCCTTCCCTATAATAAAGAGAGGAATTGAAAACATTAGCTGGGAGGAGACATTGCTTGTCATACCCGCTTTTGGAGCTACACCTTACTAGCTGGCTTCCCCGATCTAGCGTAGTAGCTATAGTTCTACTTGGCTTGCTTACGTTCGCCATTCTTTTAAACGTGTCAAACCGGGGGAACTGGAAATATTCAGGGCATTTATTCATTAGCAAGCTTACGATTTTTCAAGGAGGTGGTGTGGGATGGATAGTCTTCCCGAACCGAGGTTACTCATAACTGTCAATTCGCATTCGCAAAGGGAACACACAAGCTTCATAAAATTTCCGAGGAGGGTTTTTATCTTGCACCGTATACGCTTCGCAAAATAATAAGACTCTCTTCGTCAGAGGAGGGCTTCACATGCATCAATTAAATGATCGAAAACGAAAAGAATACAAGAAAAAAAGCCGTCAGACAATTAACCGAACGAAACTTGAAAGCCTTTCGGAATAGCTTTCTCGAATTGCATCCCGCTGATCAGGTTGAATTGTTTCGCTCCTTAGAAATTGCCCAACAAAAGCAGATGTTTCTCTTTTTAAGTCCGCAAGAATTTGCTGACATCTTTGCAGGGCTCGATTCGGATGATCAAGCGTTCGCATTCGCTGAGCTTAGCTTTCAATATGCAGTCTCCATGTTGAACCATATGCCTGCTGATGATGTCGCCGATTTCTTTGCTAAAATAGAATTGAGCAACGCCGACGAAATCCTTGGATCGATGGATCAGGAAGAAGCCAATCGAGTCAAAGAACTTATGGCGTATGAGCCAAAAACGGCTGGCTCAATCATGACAAAAGAATTCATCCGCCTTTCTGTCTCAGCGACCGCTAAAAATGTAATCGAGCAGCTACGGGAAATCGCTCCGGATGCGGAAACTATCTATTATCTTTATGTTGTCGATTCCGAGCAAAAGCTCGCAGGAGTTGTTTCGCTAAGAGATTTAATTATCGCTTCTCCAGAAATGACCATTAACGATATTATGAGTTCACAGATCGTTTCAGTTTCAGAGGAAACTGACCAAGAGGACGTTGCTAGAATGATCAAAGAGTATGATTTTTTTAGCCGTTCCTGTCGTTACTCCGGAAGGAACACTTGTCGGGATCATTACTGTCGATGACGTCATTGACGTACTCGAGGAAGAAACGACGGAGGATTTTGATGAATTTACAGCTGCGAAAGGTGCGACCGATGTAACGCTCCCGGCATTAACTGCCGCCAAAAAACGAGCCCCTTGGATTATACTACTCATGTTTTTTTGGGCTTATTACTGCAAATATTATCGGTCAATTTGAGGAAACCCTTGAGCAAGTTGTTTTGCTTGCTGCCTTTATGCCGTTAATTATGGGAACTGCGGGTAATACAGGGACCCAATCCCTTGCTGTTGCGGTGAGAGGTCTGGCCACAGGAGCGATTGATAAAATAGGGGTATGGAGCATCGTCAAGCGTGAGTTGAGTACGGGAGTGTTATTAGGAATAATATGTATGTTCGTTCTGATGGGGATTATTAGCCTCTTTTACAACGGAGATTGGGTACTCGCCTTCATTGTCGGCATCTCGATTTTTTTTGCACTTAGCTTAGCCGCTCTCATTGGCGCTATCATACCGCTGATCATTAATAAGCTTAACATTGATCCTGCGATTGCATCCGGTCCCTTTATTACTACATTAAATGATATATTTGGATTAATGATTTATTTTACGGTTGCAACGATTTTGTTGGAACAATTGTAAAGCCGTGGATCAGGGAGCACTGTTTCACACGCTCCCTGACCGCTTTAAAAATATCCCTTACTATGAACTCGGGTTCACAGCCAGTTCAGGTATACTGTTATACCAATGGACATATGTCTGACCATCGATCACACGCTGGGAGTTATTGGGATACTTTTCGTCCCAGGGGCGTCCCCCTTCATACATCTCTCTTTGATTTAAGGCCCATTGGCGACCGTTATATCGTCGGGACAACACGGCACGACCTTGCTTTGATATAAAGGTTTCGGTTAAAATCCCCGATTCACTTGGTTTATCAGTCGGAGCATAGAGCTCTACTACCCGAATACATTCATATTGCTCTTCGCCAATTTCGACAGACATCACCGGGGGACCGTACTGGGAGTCCGCAGATATAAGACGCAGCTCCTCTGCTCCCCAGTCTTCTTCAAAGTGTTCGTCTAAAAAGGTGGTTAGAAAGCGCACATTGTCCTTCGTGTTAGAAATGGCTAACCACTGTATGGTATGCTCCGTCAAACGAGCATACATCTGCATTGACTTTTCCTGCCAATTTTTCTCTTTTTGCCGCTCAGTTACCTCAATTTCGACACCACGAACTCCATGAATTGAGGCCATACGTACGGCATTCAAATGGAAGACGGTCATCAAGCCACCTTTTTCCGCATCGTATTGTGCCCACTGACTCTGTTGACCAACTTCAGGTATAGCAAACCACCATCTTAGCTCACGGTAGTCGACGGTAAACGGTTTTTTATTTAGTGGCTTAACGTGAATCGGTGGGCAGGCCATTGGGAAAACGTTATTGCTCATCATCTGGACTCCTCTCCTCGTTCAATTTCATCTTTTTTTCGAATACGCTTACGGGCAGTGTAGAGCCGACGTTTAATCGTTCCGGCGGGAACACCGCTTCTTAAGGCAATCTCAGCAATTGTCAACCCTTGAAAGTAAAAGCGATGCATTAGCTGTTTTTCAGCTGGTGATAGCTGTTCTACCTCATCGAGTATTCGCTCTGTTAATTGCTCCCCTTTCTGGCTCGCAGCACCGTGCCGATTTAAAGAATGATCCAAAACCTCTGAGTCCAACGGCTGTTCAACTCGCTTCTGGCCGCGGTAATAGTCGTGACATTTATTACGAGCCAATTGGAGGATCCAGCCTTTGAACTTATCCGGGTTTTGTAATGAACCCAGATGACGCCAAGCGGCTAGCACCGTTTCCTGAAAAACGTCCTCTTGCGCAGTCCGATCACTCACCTGATAACGAATCATACGAGCCACGGACCGCTCATAACGACGAAATAAAATCTCGAAGGCAACCTGGTTCCCGCGGCTGCTATATTGAATTAAACTTTCATCGCTCCATTCATCCAGTTCACTCACCCCCCTTTCACATACAAAGACGTTGAAATTGAGCAAAACGTTCACACTTTTATTCGGGCATATTAAAAAAAGGCAGAAAATCCTTTATTCTCCACTCGCCGAAGCGAATGATATTCACCGAGCATTGTGGTAATAGCTCAGAAAAGCGCAAAGCGCCCACTTGACAACGGACAACCTGGAAGGCGTCGAGGGTGAAACACAGAGATGGTAGAAACTGATCTTGACTTATCGGGCAAAGTCGAAGAAAGTTTGCTCGTTGCTGGTCGCCCTGTGCTGAACGTTTTGAATGCATACTTTCTTTAAATCCAAAAAAAGCACCACTTTTGCAAGTGATGCTTTTATAGATGAGAACCTATCTTTTCTAATTCGTTAAATTATTTAAATTCAATTTGTATCCGCCAGGCTCTGCATTAAAAACAGTCTCTTTCGTGATTTGCAGCTTTTCCGCAGCTCGATCTTTGTACGGATCGATTAATTCGGTGTCTTCGTTCAAGACAAACTCTAAAGCATTAATCTGCATCCGCAGCTTTTGCACCGTTCGATCCAAATAGACATACACTTGTTGATCATATTGAGATAGCTCCTTGAAGCTTTTCTCATCCACCTGCATGTCTTTTACCCTTTTGATGCACTTAGCCAATTCCTCTCGCAGTTCATTTCTCTGTTCTTTGACAATGGCTACATCTCTCATACATACCATCCTTTCTGAAAATCCTCGTCAATTACAGTATAGCTTTTTTTTGATTGATTGCGATGTTTTGAAGGGATGAATGATTTGTAGAAGTCTTTTAAAAGGTAAAGTTCAACTGGAAGGGGAGCTACAAATCGTAAGTTGGGAAAAGAGTAAACGAGGTCGTTCTTCCCCTTTCGCTCACGCTTTACTGCAGGATTGCTTGTATTTACTCCTTGCGACAATCCGAACCCTCGTCTCAATAGACTTGTGCGCCTGCTCTCTCAACCTAAGATTCATTGCCACTTCCTCAGTAACGAATCCGCATTCCCCTTAAGAGTGTAATACGCATACTTTGGTATCGATTCATTTGTCATTTGATGCTCAAGCAGCTGCAGAAGGCTTTCCGTGTGTTTCTCTACTTTCTCCGATTGCTCTTTCTTTTCATAATGCGCAATTGCGGTTAAATGTACGTGCAAGGAACGATAGGTGTCCTCCTCTAAATACTCTTGATAGGAATCAAGTAATTCGAGGATTAACGAGGCACTAATTTCGTCAGAATTGAACAGCCTTAATGTCCAAACCGGTATTTCCGGTTCGGGTAAGCCTAGCTCTTCTACTTCGGTTCTCGTTTCTTCGCTGATGTTCCATCCCCATCGCTCAAAAAAAACTTAATAAATTCTCACCGCTTATCGTTGATACCATATAAACCAATCGATCTCTTTTCTCTTGATCCGTATTCGGCAAGCGCTCTTGCTCAAGCTCACGATAAGCAATGTGCAGATCCGTATAAAAATCCCAACCGTATGCATGCTGAAGCTGTGCAAAAAGTACTAGCCTTTCAAATAAATCGTTATCGGTATACGTTTTGTTCGGATCGTCATTTTCGAGAAATTCAAACGCCTTGTCGTAATGATCCTTCCCTTCGTTGTCTTTCGTTAACAATCTCGATTCTAGCCCAAAATAGTCTTGTATGTGGAGAGAATGTATATTGACCGAGACCTCAATAATATCTCCCCATGTCCATGGAGATTGCTGATACTCATGCCCGAGCTCATGCCAAAAGCCCCAATTCCCTAAATATCCTTTTGATATATCGACCATTTCTTCGGCTTCCCCTTCAATCGGAATCATAATGGGGTAACCGGCATGCATATATCCAGCGCTTATTTGGATATCCGATACGATCCGATGCTGCCGATCTGGACTTAAATGCGGCAATGATTGATCCGGGGAAACACCAACAAGCTGATTGTATTTTTCAATCATTTGATCCCACTGAGTCATTAATGCTTCTGGATCATCAACATTTTTAGCAACCTCTGCTGGCAACGTTAATATCATATGCTCACCTTGAAATTCCGCCCAAGGAGCTTGATAGCTTTTAATGGTATCGTTCCACTCATCATTTTTCGTTTCACCGTGGACGAAGTAAGGAGCCTGCACCGCACCGCTCACCGAGACGGTTGTTTCTAAACCGGATGCTGCTTCAGTCGGAATGAAGTAAAGCAAACCACCGTATGGACTCATTATTTCATTTGTCCCTGGCTGCAGTTCGTCACGCAATGCGATAACCGGTACCCTTTCCCAGGTTGACAAATGCATTAAATCATCCGTATGCGCTCCGACTTGAACATCAAGGTTTTCGATTCCTTCCGGGACATCAATGGTTATTACGCTTCCGGCTGGTACGTATAACCCTGTACTGTGCCATTGACCTGGGGGATAGAGCATCCGCAAATAACTTAAATCGTTGTAATCAAAATTAATGAGAACCTCTTGATTTTCTACCACAGGTGTCTCTGCCGGGACTTTTCCAGGGAAATGATCGGCAAATTGCGATTTAGTTTGTTCACGATCAAGGGATGCTTGACTTACTTGATAGGACAAGAGGGCGCTCGAATACGGCCTGTTTCCCTTGTCAAACGGCCATGATACGTCAAGTTCATTTGCATCCTCTCTAATTTGCTCAAGAAGCGGACTCACTGAACTTAACCGAACAATCGTCCCATTTATATTTGTAGCTAGGAGCTGTTTCTTTTCTTCGTCGCTCATTCCCGGATATCCAATATCGATTTGCTCAATTGGCAGTATACCTTCCTCCACGTCCTTCGATTGCTCAAGAAGAGTTAGGATATGATAGTTGTTAGCCCTATCATAAGACAATGGTGAGAACGTTTCATCCTCAGCTGCTGCAATGTTATTCATTAAGCTTATACCGACTTCATTCAGAAGTCTCTGAATTCCGTAATCGTATAGACGTGGGTTTGGTGTTTGCTCTTCCATCCATTGCTGCGGATACAATTCAAATACCCAGCCTTTATGTGCGAATAAAACAGCACCACCGCTTTGTATATAATCCAATAGCTTTTGTACCTCTTCACCGTTTAACGGGTGCTCAAAATTATCGACGTATGCCACTTGATAAGTACTCGGGTCTAATGGGACATCGAGCCAATTGTCAACTTTCGTCAGTTCAAGTGGTAAATCATCACTGACCTCGATAGACAAATTAGTCACAACACCGACCTTTTCTTTCCCGTCCAGTGCATCTTCGTAGCTAACTGACTGTTCTTCCGTTAACCAAGTGAGAATATTTCGGGTCAGTGTGCTTTCCACAGTGTCTGCTCCGGTAAAATCCAAATATTCCGACATTCCTGCTGCTACAACCCTTCCCTCTTCAAAGCGAGAAGCGGCAATAATTGGCGAAGTCCTTGGATTAACAGCTACAACAAAAGCACTCTCACCAACTGCACTGACACCACCTGCGTATGTCGTTGAATAGGAAGGAATCTCTTCAATATCACGATACAAAATGGTAAAGTCTTTCTCCAAAACTTCCGGTGGCGTTAATTCTCCTGAAAAGGGAATACCGTTTGAAGCGTTGTTTTCAGCCATTGCCCGCTCAGCAATCCACCCAGAAACGAAAACAAAACAGAACAGTAAATAAATCATACATGTTCTAGATAACGCTTTGGATACCATCATTTTAACTCCTTCTCAGCATTAGCTTTATTCGCTCTTAAGGTTTCTCCCCATGCTTAATTATGCTAGACCACCTTCCAGCTCAAAAAGCTGAATGATTGTATCTCCTTTTTGTAATTAAAAAGCCATGTTTTTTTTCTCATGATTACTGGTTCCTTTTCATTATTACAAAAAGAAAGAATTAACTGAATAATTTACTCAAACTCCCTTATTTATTAGGTCAACAGGTTAAACCAACAACTATGGACGAAAAAAAATATCATCTCCGTAAGCAATCCCTCCTTCTGCTGTGTGTATCCCAAATTTGCGCTGTAGCAAGGAGCCTCTCTTTCCTTTTTCCCTCCCTAAAACAGCCCACAATAAATAGGCTTCGCCGTTAAAACGTCTATCTCCTGCCTCGAATAGATAAACATACCTGCTTCTATCCTTTAGTTCTAGCTATCAAGTGGATATGCGACATTCGACGTTGAAATGCGCAAGCTTCTATGTCCAGGACAGGGAGTTCCTCTTACCTCCCTGCTATCCCTACTTTACCTACTCTTCCGTCATAGGGTGAGACGAGTTCATAAAGCACTTCCCGCATTTGGTAAAGCGTTTCATAGGTGAAGAGCATATTGATGATACAAGTGCAATACCAGCCGATTTGGTCCTCGCGAATTTCGCAGCGCAACCCTTTCCTTTTGAGTACTGTGAAAGTTCTCCAAGCGCTTTCTTTGTTTGGGACAATAATGTCGAATTCAACGTCATGGAAGGATTCAAAGTCAAAACCTTCATCGTAAAGGGCTTGCAGCAAATCGCCGTCTGTATCATAAAGAAAATGTCCGCCCGCTGGAGTGAGCCGATTTAAGCTTCTTCCCATTAATGGTCCTGCTGCACCGTCAGTAACGATTTGAAAGCCTTCGCCTTGATAGAGCTTAATCAGTCTCTTTTTTTTCATGTGCATGGCTATTTTTTGATTCCTGTCCGAAGGGAGTTGGCATTAATGCAATGTAGTCCGTACCAGACGCTTCAAAATAATCGACAATATGTCTGATCGTCTCCTTGGCCAGGCCTTGCTTGCGAAATGCCGGAAAAATCTCCATATAGTCCAGAACGCCTAAGTTCCCGTAAAAGTCTTTTTCCACTTCAAGGATTCCCGCCAACGATTTTATCATTAGCTGCAAGTCTCCTGATATACTGTCAGCATATTCGATCAATTCATCCCACGAGCTATATAACGAAGTATTGATCGTATAAAGGCGGACATTTCCCGCTTTTGTTCGCTTCCCAGACCGATCGATCATTTCGATAGCTGCTGCGTTGAGTAAAAATTTCGTTTTAGAATCCAATGTGGTGCGGTAGACCAGTTCAATCGAAATTTCACCATTCATTTATGATCATCCTCGCTCTTTTATAATGATACAAAAGTCTGCATTCACTATAATTATAAAAAGAGCAGTGTCACCTATTGTCAGGGGACGAATTTTTTTGCAGTGCTTTTCCGTATAATTAGTATTCGACCAACAAGGAGGTAGCATACGCGGGCGACCGACTCAGCTGTGAGCGCCTTTGGAATTAGTTAATTCCTCGCGTGCAGTTCATCCTTAGCTTGCTTGCGATAATCTCTAGGATTCATGCCATAAAAGGCAGTGAACTGTTTCGTAAAATAATATGGGCTAGAAAACCCGACATCGCTTGCAATTTCCGAAATGGCCCTGTTTGTGAATTCCAGAAGGCGAGCTGCTTGCCTAAGGCGCATGGATAGAAGAGTTGCCATGATCGAATCGCCTACTTGTTCACGAAACAAATGGGAAAGGCGTGAAGGAGAAAGGTTTACTTGCCTAGATAACGATTGGATTGTATGCGACTCCTTTAGCTTTTCGCTGAAAATATGCAACACCTCCTGAATTCTGACGTCAACTTTATGCTCGCGATTTGTTCGAAGCCATTGATTCACCGCCAACAGTACTTCCTCAAGCGCATTCATCGATAATTCCTTTGCGAAGGAGTGAATGCCACGGTTATCTCTAATCATTCGCCTGAAGCTCCCTAATATACGCTCCTGTAACTGAGGCTGATCAATCCTAATATTCAAAAAACCGTTATCCGGTTCAGGTAAATTAAGCCAATCAATCCACGTTTCTCTCGGCAAAAAATGCGCCCAAACAAATTCCCATTGCGAGCTATAAGTACCGTATCGATGAATCGTTTTTGGCTTGAGAATAGCTATGTCTCCCCTTTTAACAATGTGCATACGTTCACCTAATGTAAACTGCCCCTCTCCTGAGATCGTAAGAGTAATTAGCCAGTCTCTCGTCCCTTCTGAACGAAAAACGTCATAGCCTTGCAGTTGGTTAAAATGATCGCAAATAAAGACTCCGGGTGATGTCATGTTTGTTAAGATAGCAGGATTATTAAGGGTTTTCGTCATATCATTCATTCCCTTCCTCCGTATACATCTGGTGATTTAATTGTAATGAATTTACTTAAAAATGGGAGGTAGATTTTCAAAATCATCCATTGTTAACGAGCGATATCGCCAAACAGTATATGCTCGATTCTAAAGTGATGAAAATATTGAAGGTTTGTGCGGAGAGAAGGCGCATACTGCCCAAAGTATGTTCTATGCCACCCAAATCGAGGAGACAGGCGTTACACTCGGATAACTGTTATTTAAGGCACATGCCGCTCGTTTCGTCCGTACCTGAGCACTGCAAGCTAAAAGCTTTGGGATCAGAGTTCGATTCTGATCCCACTTGGCTGCAACGCAGCTACACATTGCTTTAACGACCGTAAAAAATTTAAGCCTCAGTAAGCATTTACACTTCTTAAGGTATATCATTTAGGCCCTTTACCTTAATTTCATATTCTTTCCCTAAAAATTCTATAAAGGAATTCGAAATTCCTTTTTCCGAAAGTACGAACTGACGGTTAGGCCTTTATCAATACGATGAGTCTTTTTATAAATCAATTTCGTTGTGAACTAACTGAAACTGTGTGAAGTAAAATGACAGCGATTGTCAAAGGGACAAAGCTTCTAAATGAATGGGGCTAAGCTCGTTGCTAATTATCTATAGCGTTCAATTTGCATACCGTACTCTTCCATCAGCTCTGCTCGAATATGTTCGGGCTCGAGTAACTCGGCAGTCAGACCAAACCCTCGAACCCAACGCAAAAATTCTTTTCTACTTTTTAGTGTCGTCGTTAGCAGAACAGAACCGTCTGCTTCTGTCTTCAAATCAATATTGGCATAGAACTGAAATTCATGAATGTAACGGGCAACCTTTTGGTGAAAGCGAACTCGAAACGTAGTCGGCTCCGGATCATCGGCAAATATCGTCCAGCGGTCGGCTAAATACTTTTCGAGATCGAACGCTTTCGAAATTGTAAAGGAATCGTCTAATAGCTTGGCTCCATGAATTCGATTCAATCGGAAAATTCTGAAGCTCTTCCTTTTTAAGCAATAAGCTGTTATGTATAAGTGCCCTCCCGTGGCAAAATGTAGTATGGGTGGATACTCCGTGTCATAACCTCATCCTTGTAAATGGCATAATAATTAATTTCCAACACTCGATTTTCAGCGATTGACTGCAGCAGCACTGGCATGACACGATTCGAATTTTTATCGTTGGGGCATTTATTGTAATGTATTCTCTCCCCGAGCTCTTCACTTAAAGCAATAAGCTGGGCCGTCGAGCTTTTGCGAGTCAGTGCCTTCAACTTCTCAATCCCCGAACGATATGCATGATGCACAGGATGTGAAGTTGACGTAATATCGCTTGTGATCAGCGGATACACAAGCAGCGCCAGCCACTCCTCCTTTGACAGCATTCGATTGGGCAAGCTTGGCCCTTGAACTAATCGATAACCAAGCTTTCCTTCCGAAATAAAATGAACGCCGACACTTTCGAGCAAATTCATGTCACGATAAATGGTCCGGACTGTCGTTTGGCAATAGGCCGCCAGCTCCTTTGCAGTTATTGTTGATCGCTCCCGTAGCAGGTTCAAAATTGTGAACAGTCGCTCCGCCTTGTTAATATTACGCCCTTGAGATAGTTCACTCATAATGACCTCTCCTTTTTTATCTTTATGCCTTTATCAAAATCATTACTTAAATATAACTACGTCTATTGTACTAGACAAAATGGAAATTTCAACCTATTTTTAATTGAAAAAATGATCGACTAGATTCAAGTATGCTTCAAATACTTCTTTACTCATTTATGATCGTCAAGCATGCTGAAGCAGGCAAGTCTTTATGAGGGGTGATGTTGGTTCTTTCCCGCCTTTTTATGGGGCCAGACCATTATTTATTTGCAGAAGAGTTCTCTGCTTCAATGCTCAAGCTGCACAAGTAAAAGCCAGTGCTTGAAATAAGCAGCTGGCTTTTTGCGCGTTAAGGAGAGTTTATCAGTCCATAAGCCGTATCGTTCGTTTTTCTCACCCTATCTATATGTATCATTTCATCACAGCGGCTCAGAGCTTCGAGATGGTTTGAACAACGATGTAGATAAAGCCCTGAGCCTTCATTCCAAAGGTGAATATTAAATCAACATTAAAATAGGAAACCCATTCTGGATTTCCTACCGTCTGCTGCTATTAAATAAGGCATTTATCGCGCGACGACGACTTCGATTCCTTGTTCCTTGATTTCACTCAGCTGAGCCGAGGCAGTTTTCGGATCGGTGATGATCCGATAAATGTTTTCAAGGTCGGCAATTTTTGCAAATGCCTGAATGTCAAATTTGCTGTAATCAGCCAGCAAATAAACTTGCTCGCTTAACGAAATAACTTTTTGCTTGATTAAGGCCTGGGCTTCATTCGAGTCGCTTATCCCACGGACAACATGAACTCCTTTACAAGAAATAAAGGCCTTGTTCACAAAATACAGTTCAAGCGATCGTTCTGCCAATGGTCCGATAAACGAAAGGGAACGATGTGACAATGTTCCGCCTATCGAAATCACTTCAATCAGCTGCTTTTCACTTAGCTCTAAAGCCACTTTGATCGAATTTGTTAGAACGGTTAACGGAATATCTGGCAATGCTGCTGCTAAGTACCAAGCGGTAGTGCTCGCATCAAGAAAAATCCGGTCGTGAGGCTGAATAACGCTCACTGCTTGCTCAGCGATCCGCTTTTTCTCCTTTAAGTTCGTTACTTCTCTTTTCGGATAAGGTATCTCTCCCTGCTTGTCTTGTAGAGAAACCGCTCCGCCATGACTGCGGACAAGCATATCTTCACCTTCAAGCTTAGCTAAATCTCTGCGAATTGTTTCTTCCGTCACTTCGCAAATTCGGCTTAGTTCTGAAACACGAATGCTGCCCCTTTGATTAACAAGCTTAACGATTTGTTTGTATCTTTCCTCTGCCAGCATGTTAGACTCCTTCGATTCCTGTTCAAGAAGGCTGTGCATCCGCAGCCTGAACTCTCACTAGGCTGATTTTGTTTTTTGAACATCTGAATTCACGCTAGTCATATATTAGCAATTTGCTAATTAACTGTAAAGCTTAGTTATCCTACCGGAAAAGCCATCGTTGACATTAATCCAAGCTCCGCCTGAGTCGAATCGAGACGGCTGTATTGAACGATGATCGGGAGCGAGCTTTCAATTTCAATCGCATAAGGAACCGCCACCGGGATATACTGTTCGTCCTTCTTAAGCTCGCTCGTACGAATATGCTTCGTTCGTTTACCGGAAACGGTATAATCTATAGCTTCCAACGGCTCCCGATCTTCAAAATAAATCGTTATGCTTAATTCGGCAACCTCCTTCTGACAATTCAGCACACAAATCGATTCGTGACTTGTTAATTCACCCTGACTTACATGAGGGATATAGCCATCCGGAATAAACCAATGGGTCGTCCCTTTTTTCATTTGAAGCTACCTCCTTTTTTTTAGCGAGTAAATGCTGCCGGTACCCCACCGTCAACTGTAATCATACAGCCTGTCGTTTTATCGGCCTTCGATGAAGCTAAAAAGGCGATGGAATTTGCAATGTCCTCAGGATAAATATTAACGAGAAGCGTTGTTCGTTGGCGATAGTGCTCCTCTAACTGTTCAGGTTCGATTCCGTAAGCAGCAGCTCGCTCTTCCCGCCAGCTTGAGCCCCAAATGGCTGAGCCTTGCAACACAGCATCAGGGAGGACAGAGTTGACGCGAATCCCGTGTGGCCCACCTTCAGCGGCAACACATCGGGCCAAATGAGTTTCCAATGCCTTCACTGAGCTATAGGCGGACGCATTTCTTCCAGCATAAACGGAGTTTTTTTTGAGCCGACAAAAACCATACTCCCGCCGAGAGCCTGTTCCTTCATAAGCTTAAAGGCCTCACGCGCCACAAGGAAATACCCTGTACCAAGGACGTCCATATTAAGGCTCCACTCCTTTAACGTCGTTTCCTCCAACGGACTTGAAGTAGCGAGCCCGGCATTGTTGACGAGAATATCTACTCCCCCAAAGGAAAGCGTAGCTTTCTTAAAGGCAGCTTGCACTTGCTCTTCACTTGTCACGTCCATTTGGACAGCAAGGGCGGTGCCTGTCCCATACTTGTCATTTAGCTCATCCGCTACCTTTTCCGCTCCTTCACCGTTCACATCGGCAATGACAACATGGGCACCTTCAGAAACAAAGCGGCGGCACGATGCACGACCGATTCCACCCGCACCTCCTGTTACAAAAGCGACCTTACGCGAAAACTCAGCTTCAGCTGGAGCGAGAGACAATTTGTATAGCTCCAATGGCCAATACTCGATATTGTATGACTCACTTTCGTTCAATGAGTCAAAGCTACCGATCGCCGTTGCCCCTTTCATCACAGCAATCGCCCGATGATACAGAGCACCGCTCACATTCGCCATCGCCGCATTCTTTCCGGAATTAACCATGCCTATTCCGGGAATGAGAATGACCCGCGGTGCCGGTTCAAACATGACATCCCCGTCCTTTTTATTACGTTCAAAATACGATCTGTATTCTTCTTTGAATCGCTCGATTCCTGTTATAACAGCCTTCACTAGCTTTTCTGTGTCCTTTGTGCTCGGATCCCAATCAACATAAAGCGGGACTCGCTTTGTATGAACGAGGTGATCGGGACACGCTGCCCCGACTTGAGAAAGAACTGATGCATTATGACTGTTTACGAATTGCTGTACATCTGGCTCACGGTCGATCGTGAGGAGCAATTGTTTCTCATCGCTGACAGCACCTCGAATCCTTGGCAGGACGTTAGCTAGGAGCTTTTCACTTTCCTCCTCACTCAACGCTTCGTACTTTTGCCCGCCAAAGGCAACACTTTCATCGATTTTGGCAGAAATATATAGCTCCGCCTCGTTAATGACAGCGAGCGTTTTATCGTAGCTTTCCTGTGCTGTTTCCCCCCACACAACCAAACCATGCTTTTCCATCAAGACAAGCTCAGCCTTCGGATTATTTTCTACACCTTTCGCGATCATTTTAGACAAAGTAAAGCCAGGACGAACGTAAGGGACCCACACAAAGCGCTCACCGAAAATTTGCTTTGCCAACTCCTTACCATTCTTCGCACAGCAAAGGCTAATAATTGCATCTGGATGGGTGTGATCGACGTGCTTAAACGGCAAGAAAGCATGAAGCAAAGTCTCGATAGAAGCACGCGGCTGTGAGCTATCCATCATGCAATGTGATAAGTACGCGACCATGTCCTCATCTGACATCTCGTTTCGTTCGATTAAAGGACGAATGTCAGCGAGACGCAGCCCTGTAAAGTGAGCAGATTTCATCGTTGCCAAATCTGAGCCGCTACCCTTGACCCACATGACTTCTATTTCTTCCCCTTTGAAATCGTGCTCAATCGTTTTCATCGACGTATTGCCGCCACCCCAGTTACACACCGTCCGGTCACTTCCGAGCAAATTGGAGCGATAGACTAACTCTTCTAGCCCTTCCAATTGGTTTGCCTTTACCTCATCCCATTTGTTGAGTACCATAATTAGCCTCCGTTTATGTTTGTTTTTGTTTGTGTCTATAGTCTATCACAAAAATATTTTTGTTTATATTGTTTTATTTTTGTTTATGTCTATTTTTTTGAATTCAATCATGAAATTCTTCGTTTCCTTGCCAGGATTACGATATACTAATAATAGTTTCGAAAAACGAAATAAGGAGGCTTTACTCTATGAATCAATTAACCTCACGGCAGCAAGTGAAATTAGAAGAAACGTGGAAGCTATCAGACCTGTTTGCAACAGATGAATTGTGGAAGGAGGAGCTCCTTTCCTTCGAGCGGGCAGCAGAAGGTATCACCAGCTTCGCCGGTAAGCTAGCCGAACGCGCAGAGAACTTACTGAATTGTCTTGAAGCTCACGAAACGTTAATGGAACGGATCGTCCTCGTAAGGACGTATGCCCATTTGAAGCTAGCTCAGGATGGTTCGAATACCGAAGCTCAAGCACAATTCTCATTAACAAGAGACATTTTGGCCAAAGTCCATTCCTCTCTTTCTTTTATTCGTTCTGAAATTATCGCTATTCCTGATGAGACCATTTCCCGCTTTCAAGAACAGCAGCCGAAATTAAACAAGTATCAAGTCTTTCTTTCAGACTTGCAAGCGCAAAAGCCTTATGCGCTTTCCCCAGATACAGAAAAAGCACTCTCGGCGCTTACGCCTGTTTTAGATGCGCCGTATTCGATCTACTCTACGAGTAAATCGACGGATCTGTCATTTTCACCATTTCAAGATGGAGCAGGTCTTGAAAAATCGCTCTCCTTTGCATTATACGAGGATCAATATGAGCTGTCCGCTGATACAACGGAACGCCGGAACGCCTATCAATCCTTTGACAAGACGCTCGCACGCTACGAAAATACATACGCGGCTACCTATGCTACAGAAGTGAATAAGCAAGTAATCTTATCAAAGCTGCGCGGACATGAAACGACGACAGATATGCTCTTGCATGCGCAAAAAGTGACTCCAGTCATGTACAACAATCAGCTGGATATTATTTATCAGGAGCTTGCCCCGCATATGCAGCGACTGGCGAAGCTGAAAAAGGAAGTACTCGGCCTTGATGAATTAATGTTTTGTGATTTAAAAGCTCCGCTGGATCCGGAGTTTCAGCCTGAAACGACTTATGAAAAAGTAAAGGAGACAATCGAGCAAGCACTCTCTCCTATGGGTGAGGAGTATATGAATATTATCAGACAGGGACTGTCCGAACGATGGGTCGATCGTGCCGAGAATATCGGCAAGCAGACCGGAGCATTTTGTTCAAGCCCTTATGGTTCACACCCTTTCATCCTCATGACGTGGACGGGCAATTTACGCAATGCTTTTATATTGGCCCATGAGCTTGGACACGCCGGACATTTTTATTTGGCCAATCACTATCAGCCAATTTCAGCTGTCCGACCATCTATGTACTGCATAGAGGCCCCTTCAACGATGAACGAGCTATTTCTCGGACACTATTTGCTTGAACAATCAGACGATCCACGCCTGAAGCGGTGGGTACTGCTGCAATTTATCGGGACGTACTACCATAATTTTGTGACTCATTTACTCGAAGGCGAATTCCAGCGCCGCGTCTATCAATTAGCCGATTCTGGTCAACCACTGACAGCTGAGTTGCTGCGCCAAACGAAATATGAAGTACTAAAAGGCTTCTGGGGCGATAGTGTTACTTTGGATGAAGGAGCAGGGCGGACGTGGATGAGACAGCCTCATTATTATATGGGTCTATACCCTTACACCTATTCTGCGGGGTTAACAGCTTCAACGGCAGCATTTGCACAAATTCAGGAAAAAGGTCAACCTATGATCGAGCGCTGGCTTGAAATGCTTAAAGCAGGCGGAACGAAAAAGCCGCTTGAGCTATTCAAAGATGCAGGAATCGATATGTCTAATCCGGATACGATCCGCTCTGCCGTTAGCTACGTTGGTGAATTGATCAGTAAGCTAGAAGCGGCATACCAGTAAAGTTTACCGCTCTTCATGCCATCACACAGGTAGAATCATCGAGCAGAGCCAAAAAAGCATCGAGAGCTAACCAGACTCGATGGCTTTTTTTAAAATCAGCAAGATTATTTTCCTACCAAGTGGTGAACATTCTTTGTTTTCAGCTTCCTAAAAACGAACACATTTTTTAGAAAGTTCCTCTCATCAAAGCTCTACTATCGCTTTGATAACCTTAGCCTCAGGCTTTAACCAGTGCTCAAACTCGTCAACGAGTTTAGTAAATGAGGTCCTGTGCGTAATATATCGGTCAAGCTCAAGCTCACCTGTCTCTAACAAACGAATTACATCGTCAAAATCCGTTCGCGTAGCATTGCGACTTGCAAGTAAAGTAATTTCTTTTTTATGAAAGTCTGGATCAAAAAAATTCGATCGTATCCTTAACTAGACCAACAAAGATGACTTTTCCACTGTGAGCGGCGTAATGAAATGCATGATTCATTGATGCCGCATTCCCGGTTGCATCAAAGACGACCGTTGGCAAATCTCCATCGGTCATTGCCGCTAATCGTTTTTCCGGCTTATCCTTGACCTCAAGCGTATTTGTTAGTTGTAGCCAATCCTTACAAAAGTGAAGCCTATCAGCATTAACATCCATGGCGATGACCTCAGCTCCCCGTTCTTTTGCAAAAATCATTACTCCTAGACCGATCGGGCCTGCACCAATGACAAGCACTCGCTCCCCTTTGAAAATACCTGCCGGTTGACCGCATGGGCGCCGATGGCCAGCGGTTCGAGCAGGGCAGACGAATCTAAGGACAGCTGCTTCGTCTGAATCAGCTGCGATGTCGGAACAGAGATCAGTTCCCTCAATCCGCCATCGGCATGAACACCTAGTACCTTAAGCATTTCGCAGCAGTTGGTTCTCTCTCGACGACAAGCAATGCATTTTCCGCAAGCAAGATAAGGGATAATCGCTACTTGGTCACCCACCTTCACTCCTTGCTCATTTTCTCCTACTTCCTTGACGATACCGGAAAGCTCATGACCGAGAATTCGCGGATAATTGAAGTATGCTGGTTCCCTCGGTAGGCGTGTAAGTCTGTTCCGCAAATGCCTACGCGCTTAACTTGGACGATCGCTTCGTTTGCTTTGCGCTTCGGCTCCCGCTCCTCACTCATTTGCAAGTGACCCGGTTCAAGACAAACGATCCGTTTCATGTTATTCCTCCTCAATCGTATACGTTAATCCGGGCTTTGTTAAAAAAAGCTATTTTGCCGCTTTTTGTAGCTTTAGCTTCAATCCGCTTGCCGTCAACGGCAATTCGAAGCGGTTTTTCGGCGACGAGCTGGCATTCCCCACCTTGGAGAGAAATAATCTTCGCCTGTTTCAGCTGATGCTCTCCCCACTCGACGTCAACCTCAAAGCCACCCCGCGCTCGTACACCCTTGATTGAGCCTTCATCCCATTTTGTAGGAAGAGCAGGAAGCAGGTGAATCGCGCCGGTATGAGACTGAACGAGCAGTTCAATCACTCCGGCAGTAAACCCAAAGTTTCCATCAATTTGAAACGGTGGATGAGCGTCGAATAAATTCGTATATACGCCTCCTTTTTGCCCTCTCGCCTTTGGATCAACGAGATTTAGCAAATTTGAAATAAACCTCCAGGCGCGGTCGCCATCGTGAAATCTTGCCCATAAGCATAGCTCCAAGCTAAACTCCACCCAGTGCCGCCGTCGCCCCGTCGCTCTAACGACTCCTTTGCCGCTTGAAAAAAACGTCGGCTCAGCTTCTTTTGTCAGCTGTCTTCCTGGAAAAACCCCAAATAGATGAGAGACATGGCGATGATACTTGTCCTGATCCTCAAAGTCATGAAGCCATTCCTGCAGCTGGCCATACTCCCCAATTTGGAGCGGGTGTAACTGCTCTCTTGCCGCTTTTATTTGCTTCGAAAAGGCCGGATCATGCTTGAGCACCGCCTCTGCCTCGATTACATTTGTGAACAAATCCCAAATTAATGCTAAATCCATCGTCGCTGATTCGCTAACCGCAGCTATGTCACCTGATTCCGTTTTAAATTTATGCTCTGGAGAAGTCGAAGGTGTCGTCACAAGGAACCCTTTTTCGTTTTCAACGAGCCAGTCTAAGCAAAAAAATTGCGGCTTCCTTCATCACAGGATAAGCAATTTCCCGTAAATAATTTTCATCCTTTTGAAAAGCATAATGCTCCCACAAGTGCTGAGTGAGCCATGCACCCGACATTGGCCAAATGGCCCAGACCGGATCGCCGTGGCCAAAGCCGCCAGAAGGATTAGCCATTCGCCACAAATCAGAATTATGGTGAGCCGTCCAACCACGGCAGCCATAGTTCACTTCCGCTGTTTCTGCCCCAGTTACCGCTATTTCCTCGACAAATTTGAGAAACGGCTGATGACACTCTGAAAGATTGGCTGATTCAGCCGGCCAGTAGTTCATTTCCGCATTAATGTTTACCGTATAATTGCTGCTCCAAGGCGCTTGCAGCTCTTTATTCCAAATTCCTTGCAAATTCGCCGGCTGCGATCCTGGCCTCGAGCTTGCGATCAATAAGTAGCGTCCATACTGAAAAAGCAGCTCAACCAGCTTCGGATCGTTCGCCCCATAGTCAACAATTCGTTGATCGGTGGACATCGTTTCAGGAGCCTTCCTTGCACCTAAATCCAATTCGCAGCGCTGAAACAACATCTGATAGTCTTCGATATGAGCACGGCGAAGCTCCTCGTAAGTTTTAGCACTTGCCCGTTCCAAATAGCGCAACGCCAGCTCCTTTTCAGCACGTCCCTCGCTTCCCGGCTGCTTATCGAAGCCATTAAAGCTCGTTGCCGCACTAAAAAGCAAAGTGACCGAGGTCGCATTGTTTACATGGATTCCTTTCTCATCGATACGTTGACGACCATCTTCAAGCTTGAGCTCAAGCAGTCCGGCAAATCGAATCGATTCCTCCCCATACTTAAGCGGTTCTCCCACCTTATAATAATTAGGATGAACGCGCTCTGGACTTCGCCCCGTTAAACCCATGCGCTCCCCTGAGACATACGTTTTCGTATCGAGTACACTGTCTAGCTCGACTGAAAACGTTAACTGCTCCGGTGTGCTTGAGCTCATGTGGAGAACGAGTACTTGATCAGGAAACGAGGTAAACACTTCTCGCTTGACCTTCGTATCCCCCAGCTCATATTCAACGCTAGCAATTGCCGTCTGTAAATCAAGCTGCCGTTCATAGCCCTCTACCTGCTGGTGATCGCTAAAATGAATAGTCAAATCCCCAAATGGTAAATAGGATTGGGAGTAATTCCCCATCATTTCCTTCCCCATTGCATCTGCCTCGACGTATTTGCCGTCTTTTATTAACTTTCTTATTTCCGGCAGCAATTCCTTCGCTCTCGGATTATTTCCATCCGATGGTGCTCCAGACCATAGTGTGTCTTCGTTTAGCTGTAGCTTCTCTGTCGTGATACCGCCATGAACCATCGCCCCAATGCGGCCATTGCCAATCGGCAACGCATCCGTCCATTCCCGAGCCGCCTTTTGGTAATACAGCTTCATACATTATCCCTCCATTTTTGTAACCGCCTTCATCCATTTCCTTTTCATCATAGCAAACGTAGAAAAGGAGTGTAATAGCATGACTTGCTCGATATGTAACTTTTTTTTGACCAATCTCTTTTGATTCCATGAAAGGTTAGATTTATGTATGAGTTACGCCCTAAATAGATTTGGGCTCTAGTACCGAGCGTGGGGCGTCTTTTGCGAAGGTTTAAAGTCTAAGGGCAGTTCTGCAAAGAGAAAATAATCGCGCTTTTCTGAAGGCATATGATGTTGAGTTCTATTATCGCTTGGTTCTTCTCGCTAAACAGACGCTCGTTGAGTTTGTGAGTCGCGCGATTTTTCAGGAAATTATTCCTCCAATTGGCGAGGACGTGGATTTCTTCCTTAATCCATCAGTTTTTCCGATCGAGCTAGATCAGCTTTTTCTGCTTCATCATGGAATTTTCCTACAGGCAGAGCTCTCTGTTTTCCCGAAGAGTTCCTACTCCCGCTAGCGGAGGAGCCAGTTCATTCATACAGGCTCAGCCGCCGGTCTCTGCTTCACCCGTGGATTTGCACCCAACCGGCGGATCTTCCCGCTCTCCCGTCGGATCCCC
>BAXO01000022.1 GCA_001310555.1 Bacillus sp. JCM 19058 | reverse complement strand
CATAAATACAGGCGAAATAAAAGCATCAATGGAATACCCAACAATATTATTCTTTAAATTTTTTATGGATCTCCAAGCAAATGTTAAAGTTGCAGAAAAGATGTTTGCACCGTTTGGAACTTTTTGTGGAAATAATGACTTTTGTGAATAATTCGTTATCATTGTTGTGTCTCCCTTGTCCTGGAATTTGTTAAAGCCAAAAAGACCTCATCTAAGCTGGGTTGTTCTAATGAAAACTTTGAAATTTTAATATTTTTTTTCCAAAAGCTTGTTAATTACCTCACTTGCCAAATCAGTTTTTCTGACTTGTACTCTTATAGAGAGAGGATTATTTTCTTTTAAAACAACTAGATTTAAAGTGTCTTCTACTATATGGATCGCTTTTTCCTGATCTGACTCGTTTTCTAAATGTAGAGCGAACGTTTTTTTTCTCCAATGGATTTTTTTTAATTCATTTGGTGTTCCTTCGGCAATAATTTCACCTTTATTTATAACAGCTACTCGATTTGCTAATTGATCAGCTTCTTCTAGATATTGTGTTGTTAGGAAAACGGTAGTTCCAAAATTAAGAAGTGAACGGACAATATCCCAAACTTGAAGACGGCTTTGCGGATCCAGTCCAGTTGTTGGTTCATCGAGAAAAATAATCTCTGGACGAATAACTATACTTGCCGCAATATCTAATCGTCTTCTCATTCCTCCAGAATAGTGTGCAAGCGTTCGATGTGTTGCCTCTTCTAAACTGAATGTTTGAATAAGATTCTTTGCTATTGAGCTCGCTTCTTTGTGAGAATAACCATAAAGTCTACCAACAAGAATAAGATTCTCAAAACCCGTTAGTGTTTCATCAAGTGCAGCGAATTGACCAGTTAAGCTGATTTTCTTTCTTACTAATTGAGATTCTCGAACAATATCAAAACCAGCAACTTTTGCACTTCCTCCGTCTGGTTTAAGAAGTGTTGAAAGCATATGAATTAACGTTGTCTTGCCTGCACCATTTGGACCTAGTAGAGCATATAATTCTCCTGCTTTTACATTAAGGTCAATCCCATTTATAACCTTTTTATCTTTGAATGATCTTTCAAGCTTCTGAACTTCGATCATATTTCTTGTCATACCTTAATCCTCCCATCTTTTAATCTATTATTTGTACAATTGTTTTATTTGCTCAATATGTTTGGTCAATTTTGTTATTAATTCTTTCGGATAAATAATACGGACTTGATTCCCATAACTTAAAATTTGTGATATAGCCTGATCCATAGTGTAATAATCCCTTACCACATTTATTGTTCCATCCTGATTACTTGTGATTTCCTTTTCCCGGAAATCATCTAACACTTTTGCTCTCGTCCTATTTTTAAATTGGAGATGAACAGTAAAAGGTGTTCTGTTCTTTACTGATTTTTCTCTATTTGCGTCTATATCTTCTATCACAAAAGGACGCCTGTTAAATGAACGAGTCGTATTATTTGCTTCTATAATACGCGTGATTTTAAATACTCGGAGTTCCTCCCGTAATAAACAATAAGCCCATGTGTACCAGTTGGAGTCACTTAAATAAATTCCCATTGGTTCAATCGCTCTTTTTGTTTCTTTTCCTTTATGGTCTATATAGCTAATCTCAATCACTTTACTATGTTGAATTGCTTTATAAATAGTTTGAATATGATTCTTTGCATTTGAAAAATGAAGTTGGATTTTTGGATCTTCTATAGGAGTAGAATCAATGAATTTATTAATTTTCGAGATTAATTTACTGATATCCTCAAATCCAGTTGCTTGTTCCATGCTCTTCAATGACCAAGTGATAGAAAATAAATCTTCTAAAGTGAGGTGACTTTTATCCAGCCGAAACCCATCCATTAATTCATAACCGCCTTCTTGCCCAGGAAGCGATACGATGGGAAATCCAGCACGATTAAGAGAATCGATGTCTCGATATATCGTTCTTTCCGATACTTCAAAGTACCTCGATAGATCCGCTGCTTTCATTTTTTTTCTATGAATCAGTAATACAATAATTCCTAATAATCGGTCAATTTTCAAGGTTATCCCTCCTTGTGTCATTTCTTAGATATTTTGCTGTGATGGAATTGTTCTTTGTTATCAAATCATGAGGTGTACCTGAAAACATGATTTCCCCACCTTTTTTTCCCACCGCTTGGTCCGAGATCAATAATCCAATCCGCTTGTTTCATGATATCAAGGTTGTGTTCAATCACAATTACGGTACTCCCATTATCCACTAACCGATTCAAAATGGTTAATAGATGTTCGATATCTGCCAAATGGAGACCTGTTGTTGGTTCGTCGAGTACATAAATGTTTCCAGATTGGTGTAGCTCACTAGCTAATTTAATTCGTTGACATTCTCCACCAGATAATGTGTTTAGTGGTTGACCTAATTTCATATAATCCAGCCCTACTTCAGATAATACTTTTAAAGTAGAAACAACTTCATCTCTCCTAAAAAAATGCAGTGCATTCTTAACTGTCATATCTAAAATTTCCTTGATGTTTTTTTTCCACCTAGTGTATATTGAAGAACATAATCTTTAAAACGGTTGCCTTGGCATGTTTCACAGGTTGTTTGAACACCTTCTAAAAATGCTAAATCAGTATAAACAAACCCATTACCACCGCAGTTAGGACAAGCTCCTTTGGAATTAAAACTAAATAAGGACTCACTTACATGGTTTTCTTTTGCAAAAAATTTACGAATGGAATCCATTATACCCGTAAAAGTAGCGGGAGTTGATCTTCTAGACGTACTAATTGCCTTTTGGTCAATAACAACAATATCTTCAAAGTTGGGAACAAGTTCTTGATGTACCAGGCTGCTTTTACCCGATCCCGCAACTCCTGTTACAACGGTTAATGTATTTATTGGAAACTTGACATTAAACCCTTTTAAGTTATGTGCTGTTGCATTTTTGACTTCCAAATAGCCTTGTGGTAGACGAACAAATTCTTTTATAAGTGTTCTCGAATTCATATACTGTCCAGTCAATGTTTTGGAATGAATCAGACCTAGAAAATCACCCTCATAAACAATTTCACCACCATTTTCTCCAGCTTCAGGACCTACATCAATAATATGATCAGCAACAGTAATGACATCACGATCATGCTCCACCACGATCACTGTGTTTCCTTTATCACGTAATTTTTTTAACATTTGGTTTAAATTCCTAACATCACGAGGGTGCAGACCAATACTAGCTCATCAAAAATATAAATCATATCCACCAAGTTACTATTCAAATGGCGAACCATTTTAATACGTTGTGATTCGCCTCCAGATAAAGTAGAGGTTTCCCTATCTAAAGTTAGGTAACCTAATCCCATATTTAATAGATGGGAAATTCTTGTAAGTAATCCACTAATAAGTGGATTCACCTTTTCCTCTTTGATAGATTGAAGAAAATGATAAAGATCCTCTACTTCCATTGAGGAAAGTTCCGCAATGTTATAGGAATTAATTTTACAGTTTAACGTATTATTATTTAATCTTGTCCCATTACAAGCAGAGCAGTGCCCTGAAATGGTATATTCTTTCACGTAATCCTGTGTTTTCTTAGCGTGTTGACTTAGATCTCTTTTCAGATAAAGCCTGTCGAATTTGATTAACACACCTTCGTAGTCAGAATTGATATCACCAGCACTTGAAGGTAACTTAATCTTAATATTCTTTCCATATAACAGTTGATTCCATTCACTTTTAGTATAATTTTCTAGTTTTTTATCATTATCAAAGAGCCCTGTCAAAACATAGGATTTCCAATAAAAGCTATTTACTTTGAATAGGGGAAATCTTATTGCCCCCTGATTTAAAGATTTTGATGTATCAAACATCTTACATACATTCGGTAGCATTTGTCGCCCCAACCTTCACATTTAGCACATTCCTTGGGGATCATTAAATGAAAAGACATTTGAATAGCCGATATAGGGAATACCAATTCTAGAAAATAGAAGTCGTAACAATGAATAAATATCTGTAATTGTCCCAAGTGTGGAACGTGCATTTCCGCCTAGTCTTTTCTGATCAATAACAATAGCTGGCGAAAGGTTTTCAATAGATTCTGCGTCAGGCTCACTATATTTAGGTAAACGATTTTGTATAAAAGTAGTAAACGTCTGATTTAATTGTCGTTGTGCTTCTTTACTAATTGTATCGAACGCAATCGACGATTTTCCAGATCCAGATACACCTGTGAAAACTGTAAGTTTTTTCTTTGGTATCCTAAGTGTTACATTTTTTAAGTTGTTTTCCTTCAAGCCAACAAGGTTAATAAACTGATTTTCACCCATAATAAGTATCACCTCTGTAGATATATCATTATATATAATATTATACAGGAGACCCCTGACAACATTATGTCAGGGAGTTATAGATAATTTTTAACGAGATACGTCAATGTATGATAGTTCATTCATTTAACAATCATCCACTTTGTGTTTTTTTCTAGTGTCAGTTCATATTGTGAAAGTTGTGTCGCCTTTGTCATTTCGTCCAAATACTTTACAGTAACCCACACCTTAATCTGATGATCTTGTTCTTGAAATACTGGATTTATAAAATCAGAAAAGTATAATCTTTTATGCGAAAAAGGAAAACCAAGTTCGGTATTGAAGATAGAATACATAAAAGATAGTAGGAAAAATTGAAGGACTAAAACGATGGAGGTATAAAATATTGACACCACCAAAACATATTGTTTCAGCAGGAACTATTGTATTAAATGAGAAGAACGAAATTCTATTAATAAAGGGTCCCCGGAGAGGATGGGAAATGCCTGGAGGACAAGTTGAAGAAGGAGAATCTTTAATGGATGCAGCAATAAGAGAAACAAAAGAAGAAAGCGGTATTGATATTGAAGTTACTAAATTTTGTGGAGTATTTCAAAATGTAAGTGAGTCCATATGTAACACGTTGTTTTTAGGAACACCAATCGGAGGAGAACCAACAACTAGTGCCGAAAGTTTGGAAGTTGGTTTTTTTCCAGTTGAAAAAGCCTTAGAAATGGTTACTTGGAAAAACTTTAGACAAAGAATCGAGTATTGTTTGAATGAAGATGCTCATCCATTTTATATTGATTTTTGATTTGGCTAAATTGCACTTGTTCAAGGCAAGAAGAACTTTTCTTTATTCACCAGATGGAGCAAATAGACAACTTTGAAACAACGTATAGAAATGTTATAGGACACTCGAAGATTTGATGTCAGGAGTCGACCACCTGCCGTTCCAATCTTTATCATTGCCATTTAAAATAGCGAACGATTATGTGTAGTCAACTAATAATATTCGGAATTATTTTCAAAATAGGCATTTATGAAATTGACTCACCTGGGGAAGCCATACTGACTATTAACATCTTACACATAGCAAACATAAAAATCGACTTGAACACCTCCTATTGTTCAAGTGATTTTTGTTTCTCAAGGGATTTTCGATTTCGTTATCGCGCCCTTTCCAAAGCAAGGAGATCAAGAATCTCAGTCTTACTTTTGGGGCCGCTCTATCCTCATTCATCCTCTTGTTTTATGAGTGCTAAATAGTCGGATTTTGTCTTGGCATTTTTCAATTCATCTCTAAATCGATCGCTGATCATTTTTCTAGCGAGTCTGGAAAGGATTTTGAGATGTTCGTCACCGCCGTTTTCAAATGGAACAGCAATTCCAAAGACGTATGTCACTTTTTCGGTTTCCGTCCATAGCATTTCATTTTTTTAAGCTAATGAAAGCGAGAGAAGCTGATTTGACCCCTTTTGATTTCGCATGAGGTATCGCAAAAGCAAACCCAAGTGCGGTCGGCTCCGTGTTTTCTCTTTCACAAACATCCTTTAAATATAACTCTTTGTCAAGCAAGCGCCCTTCGGCATCTAAGAGCTTGCAAATGGTATCAAGAACGTCTTTTTTATCAGATAGATCAGCGTTTACTTTTATGAGATTTTCATTGATTAGCTCCATACCTTCCCCCTAGCAACATACTTTTTTTTGCTTATAATACCTTATTTGCGACCATTTGCTCCGGCCTTCAAACGTCATCTTTCCTTTAGTAGCCTCGTCCTTGAAAGAAGCAATTATTCTTGTTCGTTCGGTTCCGGTTCATTTCTAATTAGCAACCCGATCATCAGCGTAGACACGAGCGTGCCAACGACAAATGACAATATATATAACAGGATGTTGCTTGTGAGCGGAATCGTGAAAATTCCACCGATCGGAGCGGGCATCGTAATACCGAAGGCTGAAGCAAAACCACCTGCGACCGCCGCTCCCGTGATAATAGAAGGGATGACTTGCTTCGGTTTCGCGATAACAAACGGGATCGCCCCTTCGGCGATATAGCTCGCCCCCATCACATAGGCTGCCTTACCTGCTTGTTTTAAGCTCGAATTAAATTTTTTTTGGAAACAGTGTCGTGGCAAGGGCACAGCTTGTACTTATCGTCATTCCGCTGCAAGCGGCAGCTGCCATTATGACCGAAGAAGTGGCTGAGCCGTCTGCAGCCGTCAAGGAGGCCACAGCAAAAAGGTACGCCGTTTTGTTCACAGGACCACCCATATCAACAGCAAGCATCGCGCCGATTACGATACCGAGCAAAATCGAACTCGTTCCGCTTAAATTTTCCAATCCGCTTGTCAAAAAGCTGTTCAAAGGCTCAACCAACGCATTGACCGCATCATAACAAGTGCTGAAAGCAGCAAGCCGATGACCGGGAAAATAATAAGCGATTTTGTCCCTTCAAATGCTCTTGGAATGTTTGAAGTGAGCTTTTTTTTACAAAAAGAATAATATAGCCTGCTACTAATCCTCCGATAATTGCACCGATAAAGCCTGAGCCGTCACTGTGCGCGATCATGCCGACAACAATTCCCGGTAATATACCTGGCCGATCGGCAATCGAGTAAGCGATATAACCGGCTAATATCGGCAGCATAAGAGAAAATGCGATGCTGCCGACATTTAGCATCCAGGCCGACACGGCATTTGAGGAACCGTAATCTGCAGTGCCGGCATTGCTAGCGTCGAATAAAAAGGCAAATGACATCAACATTCCGCCTGCGATAACAAATGGTAAGAAATAGGAAACGCCGGTCATAATATGTTTATACAGCGCAGAACCTTTTCCTTTTGACATAATCTCACCCCACTTTTCTGATGATCGAAAGTTCTTTTTTAAGCTTCCAACATGAGCAACGCGTCAGTGGTTAATCAGGTGGAGGCGAACCCTTCACCTGATTAATCGAGTATCCAGCTCGCTGAAGCGGATTCACTAATAAACCTCAATGTCCCCGCTATGAATCTTCTTTATAATGTTGTCTGCCTTCCGGATCGCTTCACCAACAGAAACCTCCAATAAAGGCTTGCCTCGAAACCTTTCCAGCTGTACATTCGTATCAGCCGCGATAATAACTGCTTCAGCTTCGGCTATATCCATTTCCGTCAACCCATTTTCCACTCCGGAAGCACCGTTTGTTTCCATTTTTACCTCGTAGCCCAGTTTTTTTTGGCTGCTTGTTCAATGCTTTCCGCGGCCATATAAGTATGGGCAATTCCTGCTGGACAAGCCGATACACCTACGATTTTTTTTCATCACGCCTAGCCTCCATTCATTTTTTTACTTTCTGTTTATCTTCGGACACCTCTAACAGGAGGTGAGCATATTGACTTTAAGCTTTCTCAATTTTAATCGTGCGAAGCTCACCTGGTTTTAAAACACCGAGTTCGTGTGTCGTTTCTTCGTATTCACTTTCGATCAAGTTCGTTTTAAATAGCTTGGCGTCTGTAAAATGAACGTTAAGCTTCCCTCCTTCGACCGGTTTGTTTTCATTATTGTAAATTCTCAACAAGTACCCCGTATCGTCTTTTGATTTGACGAGAGTCCCAAAAGCTACTTCACTGTCGGATAGTGAAAGAAACTTGTAGGCATCCGGTACGTGAACCCTTAACGGATTAGTCGGGAAATAAGCTAAAGTGAATACGGTTTTTTTCAAAGGTCTGGTTTTGGTAATAGATTGCATCTGTCGCATAGTTAACATAATCCTTCATCACAGTATTGGCATCGAAGGTCGGATAATAGGATACGCCGATCTCAAAATTAACTTCTCCGAGCATTTGACTTTCTGGAGTTTCAAATACCTTATAATCGAGTCCACTCGGACGTCCCGGTCTCCTGTTCAAATCCGGAAGACCAAGATGGCCGACAGACCTAAAAATCGTCAACGCCACATCCTTTTTCTCTTCACCGATAAATTCATACTCCTTCACACTTCTCGTAAATGCACTTAGAACATACTCCTTCCCGACTGCGGAAACATGATTCAATAAAGGGTTAGTAGGACTAGGCTCTTCAAAATACCCCTCTTTTTTCCAAATGTTCAACTCTTCCGGAGTGGTTTCTCTTTTTATATAGCCATACTGCGTGCCAGCATACGAATGCTCATTGGCAAAATCCGTTGCAAAGACTATCCTCACTCGATGATTCTTTGCACCATTGTCGAAGGCTCCTTTTAATTCAATGACGTTACTTCCATCTTTTAAGCGGATCGTCATGTTGTACGTTAATAAACTATCTCGCTTTTTCTTTTTCCTGCTTTCGAGGTTGGCGGGGACGTTAAAAGCGCCTACGATGTTCATCTCGCTTAAGCCTGCTGAATTGTACGCGGAGCTTCGGCATCTTCAAAAAAAGTGTGTAATGACCATATCCTCGTCAGGGTCTGGGTAAGAATAATCATAATTATCACCCTCATCCCCCGACTCTTCGATATAAATAGCTCGATTGAACACCTTTCCAAGTTTTTTTATCCGAAATCTGGACCCCTTTTTCAGTCCATTCGACTTTATACCTCGCATTTTCTATCGAATTTCCAGAAGGAACTACATGCGTTTTCACCATATCTTCACTTTGTTCATGGACATATATTGTTTGATACGAAATTCCGTCAAAATCTTTTATTGTTACAATCACTTTCGTTTTATAGAAATGCTTATCTTCCTTCATCAGGCTTTTGTCTTTTCTTAACACTCCGCCGTACTGTTCCTGACATTCGACTACGGTATAATCCAATTGTTTACCATTCAAAATGAGGTTGAAATTTTTATTTTTCGTGTACACATTTAGCTTCATGCTGATGTCGCGCCGCTCCGGAAGTGTGTTGTATACAACTAATGGCATAGCTTGACCTTCACCTGCGTTGATGGATATCGCTATGATTTTCATTAAATATACTTTTGCAGCAACAGCGATGTTGACGGCATTGTTACTTTGAACCTTAATATATTCGTTCGTTTCATCCGTTAAGGTTGCCGAAGAATGGGTTTGACATTTCACTAACGTTTCCCAAGCCTTATCAATAATGCCTCTGTTGTATTCGAGCCCTAGTCCATCCAGCATCGACATTAGTGGTTGGACTTCAAAAGTCAGTGTTCGCTCCGCAATATCTTGTAAATATTTAATGTCAGAACGTGCGGAAAAGATCGATTTGTGCACTCTGTGATATTGAGTGGAAAAAAAGCTCTGACCTATGCGTTTTTAAATCGACGCCTCTCTCTCGAATTTTTTTCCATGTACTCTTTCCAAGTAGTCAGCTGAAATTGATACTCATCCGACTCAGCATTGTATTTTTTTTATTTTTTTCGTCGATGCCTAACATCGCAGGGTTTTGGTCAAATCCTAAAGGGAAGACAAATTCGTTAGGTACTGTAGACATTTCCACAAGGCGATCGATGAGTAATTTCACGTTGATTTTGTTATAATCCTCTGCCTTGTCCGTTAGTAATGAGCCGTCCTTGAACGGGTAAGCACCGTACCCATAGCCCGATAGCATCGTACAAACTAATACACGGCTCCCATCGTTTGATCTCCAATAAAATTCGCTGCCAAGTCCGTATTCATCGCCGACACCCCGAGTGATCACAAAATCGTACATTCCCATTTGGTTAAATATTTTCGGGAAATCGTGCGAGTGCCCGAAAGAATCAGGCAAATAAACTATTTTTGATACTCCGCCAAGCTTGTTTGCGCTTTCTATTCCCAGCCTTAAATTATTAACAACCGATTCACCGCTAGAAATAAAGCAATCAAGCTGCGAATTAAAAGGACCAATAAACAATTTTCCATCCTCTATTAGCTGCTTTATTCTATCCCTATCCTCCGGGTAAACGTCCAAGTATTCATCAACGGCTGCTGTTTGACCGTCTAAAAAAAAAGTCTTTCACCAGCCCTTCATCGAAAGCAGCTAACAATTCCTTCATGTTATACGAAAATTGGACGAAAGCATCTTGTGCCGGGAAATACCAAATGGGATCCCAGTGAGTATGGTGGATACAGTTGGCGATTTTTTTCATTATTGCTCCTCCTCGTATCAATTGCGGTTCTCACATAATCATATTGTTATAATTTTATAACAATATGATAACAATAATTTTAACCGCTTTCAATCATTTTTTGTCTTATGAAGCACTTTGCTCTCTAAATGCTTAGATGGTCTCTTCACGCCTGTATAGGACTAGAATGTGGGTTTTCGCAAGATTTTATCACTCCCAACGGCTTGTAAATTCCACAAATTGGATCAACCTTTAGGAATGCTCGAAAGGTTCCCTGCCGTATGAATACTCCCCCCTCACTTCACTTATCTATTTCTTGGACAGCGAGAGGGCTCTGTTCATCTTATAAACGCTTTGATGGTTGCGATTTCTTTGCCTTTGCTCGGACCATGAGGAGCAATAATATATTTTTTGATTGCCTCCGGGATGATAAACGTTTCTCCGTAATGAACGATAAACGGAGCAAATGACCCATCGATACTTTTGACAACTGCTTCTTCCCCATCAACCAAATTTAAAACGTTGACGCTTCCGTGTGTTTCATGTATGACTTCCTTACTGAACCAATGACGCCTTGTCTCAATCGGTTCACTGACGTGTAATCCCGTTTTTTTTCTTCGCGCCAGCCATCCCCTTTTATTACTAATTCAACCTGGTCGCAGATCTCCTTTTCCACCCATTCTTCGTCTCGGTTTATTTTAATACTGTTTTCTCCGTGGTTTAAATGAATCGGTCGTGGCAATCCATCCAGATCGACTCTGTCCCAATCCCAAAGTTTGAAAGTAAATCGATTTGGCGTTGAACTTATTTCCAGTACAACACTATTTTTCCCACTACAATGAATGGTTCCAGCTGGGATCGAATAATGCTCATGCTTCTTGATCGGCTTACTGTAAATGAATTGCTCGTCAGGAAACCTTGTCCCTTCTTCCTGAGCGCTTTTTAAAGCGTTAACTAGCTCCTTTTTTTTCGACTCCATTCTTTACCCCCAAGTAGATCAAGCGTCTGCTTCAGCTTCGATAATATAGTAGCTTTCGTCCTGCGTATAATGAAGTCCGAAAGTTTCTTGTGCATACTCAGCCGGAGGGTGGACTTGTAAACTAAGATTGCCCCCATCCATCGTATCCAAGAAATCAAATCGAATCGGAAAATTGGCCCCGTATCTTCCGTAAACTTTTTCCCCCATCAAGCACTGATTGCTGATATACTAAATCAATGGCAGGAACTTCAATTCTCGTTCCGTTAAATGATAGGTATAAGCTGTTTTCCTCTGGAACTCCATCGAAGCACCAGGCCAAATTCACTTGCTCTCGTTCTGCATTAAATCGTTCCTGCAGCCACTTTCCGCCCCAAACACCGGAATCAAAATAGGGAACTAAGCGGAACGGCGCTTTTACGATTTGGGATAAAGCTTGCTGATAGCTTTGACCTGTAATCATTTTCGGTTTGTTCGCTTCGTTCATGTCCAACAAATAGTCGATTTGGTCAAACAACCGTTTCTTTAATTTGTCAGCGACTCGCCACTCAAAAAAAAGTAAGCTCGTTTCACTTTCCTGAGCGTATCTTCTTCTTTATTGTCACCCTTCCAATTACCAATTGTTTTGTTCCTGAACCTCTTTTGAATTTCCCACCTTGCCAAATTGGCATAAATGAAAATATCACCTACAGTAATTATCGAGGCACCAACGCCATAGACGACAATACGCTTCCCTTTATTTTCCTTTATTTTCCTTTTCGCCTGCTCTAGTCTGTCATACTGTATAAAGTCGTTAAAAGTGTGCTGGCTCATAATCCCGAACACGCGGTCATCTGTTAAATGATATTGAATCCTCTCGGTGATTTCAGAGCTTGATAAAAATATGTCATCTGAATGGAGAACGAGATCAGGTTCTAATTCCTGAATCAGATTTTCCGATAATTCGGCTTCGAATGTTCCAGGATAGCACTCGATCGTGATGATGTTTGCGTCCCTCCTTTTGATTTCGTTTTTGATTTCAGACAAAACTTCTGAATAGCCTTCGTACGCCTTCTTGGTCCCTTCGATGCTAATTTCGGGATAGAGATCATAAGTCATTTTTACATGCTCCTTATCATCATCATATTGTTATAACTTTATGATGATAACATAACAAAAAGAATTGCTACTGTCAATCGACTTTTAACGAATGACTGCTTACTTCGACAGACGTACGATCGCCATTAGCTAAACCTGTGTATATTTACCAAATATTATGCTATAATGTTATAACAATAAATTTCATGATAAAGGGAGGTTTTTTTTGTTGAGCAGCAATGCACTTCCTCTTTATGCCCAAATAGCCGAACATTTAAGAGGCAATATAAAAATCGGCAAATGGAGGGAAGGTGAAAAGATTCCGACCGAAATGGATCTTTGTCAAATTTATAACGTTAGTCGTATTACGATTAGAAAAGCAATTGACGAATTAGTCAGTGAAAATCTTCTTTATCGGGAAAGGCCGATCGGAACGTTCGTCACTCCATTCGAAGATACGTCGGATAGTTTTACTTTAGTTAAAGGCTTTACGGAAGAAATGAAGGAGATGGGGAAACAAGCTCTTACTTTAGATGTCGATCTGGAGGTTTCTCATGCCAACAAAAAGCTGGCGATGTATCTTAACGTTAGTGTCGGAGACAAAGTAATCGTTTTACGAAGAATTAGAGGAGATGCTAACAAAGCCTTCGCTTACTTTGTAACCTATATTATCTTTGAAGAAAAGTATTCATTAGACCCGAAAGATTACTATGGCTCGTTTTATGCTTATTTAAACAGTCTTGGTATTAGCGTCAATCAAGAAAGGGAAGTTGTTGAAGCGATTTTGCCGACTCAAGAAATAAGAAAAGCGCTAATGATCGACGAAAATACCCCCGTTCTGAAAAGAGTTCGGTTTACAACGTGTAAAGAAGAAAGCTTTTATGAATATACAGAATGCTTTTATATTGGAAGCTCATACAAATATTATTTGGATTTTTCTTAGCCAGACCTGACAAGGAACGCCGACATGACGGCTGAAGTTGGGCTCGCTCCGATGTACAGACGTAACCCACGGTTAGTAAGAGCAACATATTGATCTGTACGGACTCGTCCTTATAAATAGAGAGCGAGCTCAGTTAGCTTTACATAGATTTTTTTAGAACATATTTAAAGGAACTCACGAATCTACGCCGAAGACGCGCCACCCTTTTTTTAAGCAAGGTTAATTTATTAAGCCTCGCATACCTTACTACCTTTTTTCTATTAGGTCTTGGACTTCGAGGCACCGAAGTTAGCTTATGCTTTGACAGCTCCACCTCTATCCAGTGCCTCATTTGCCTTTCTTTATGAAGGTACGTTTTCAGCTTCGCGGTCCTTTTCGATTCGTTTTAATACTCGTCTGACGAATAGACAAAAAAATAAGTAAGGAAATCGCAACCGACACCGCACTGACGGCAAATAAAGCTTGATAACCTAGCAATTGTGAAACTAAGCCGAGGGCCATTGCACCTAAGCCGATTCCTAAATCAAATGCGGAAAAGAAAGAAGCGTTCGCAACCCCTTTTCTTTCTGGATGAGCCAATCGTAGTGTCGCTGCTTGGAGCGCCGGCTGTGCTGAGCCGAACCCGATTCCATACAGAACAGCGGAGACGATAATGCCGCTTAACCCATTCGACACACTTAGCACTAGCAGAGCAACTCCCGTAATGAGAAGTGCCGGTACAATGACATATACCTCGCCGTGCCGATCCGAGAGCTTTCCTGCAATCGGACGAATAACGGTAAGGGCGGTGGCAAACACGAAAAAGAAAATCCCCGGATTAACGTGGAGCGACTCAGCAAAAAGAGGAAGAAAAGTCATGACTCCTCCATAGGCAACCGTTAAAAAAAAGAGGACGACCGAGATCGGTAAGACCGTTCGTTCAAAAAAACTCCATCTTCCGGTGACTGTCTTGGGCTGAAACATTGTTTTCGCCGTTGCTGTCAAAAGCAGAGCAACCATGGATAGACCAGTGGCCAAAAGAAACAGATAATGAAAGGAATAGTCCTCCTGAATAACCGATACACCTATCATCGGGCCAATCGCCATCGCCACAGTCATCGCCATCCCAAACCAGCCCATTCCCTCTCCCCGACGTGCGACAGGAATCGTATCGGTCACTGCCGTTCCGATCGCAGTTGTCGAAACAGCCCAGCTTGCTCCGTGCAGGGCTCGTAGTGCGATAAAGAGAGCGATGCCTCCTATCGATATCCAATCGTACAAGTACATCGACAAAGTAAAGAAAATTAATCCCCAGATGATAAACGGTCGTCTCCCGTATCGATCCAAGAGTCCACCAACGAGCGGACGAAAAACAACTGCAGTTAAGGTAAATACTCCTATTGTTAATCCAACTTGCGATTCACTTCCGCCTAGCAGTTTAATGTAAAGTGGCAGTGTCGGTAACAATAAATAAAAACCGATAAAAAGGAAAAGCATCCCTAATGACATTTGTATAAATGGTCTCGTCCACAGTCGCTCCAATACGACCCCTCCCAGATAATAACTAGCCCCCGTGAACGGTTTCGTCCGTTCCGCTAAAAAATTGCTCGACAACATTGTCAATCCTGTTCGGTTCAATCAGCTCTTTCGTTTTGTTGAAGCGATTCACTATTGTCAATGAATGATCAAATAAAGTCATTCGGCCCTGCTCTGTCACTTTCATCAAAAAATAGCCTTTGTTAAATGACGAGTCCGGTGAAGTTTGAATAAATTGGAAAGTAGGAGTGAAGTCCTCTAACGTCCACACGGCCGTCGAAAATCGATATAACATTACCCAGTCGTCCTTCTCCTTTTTCTCCAACACATACGAATCCTTCATGGCAGAATATGCCCTCACCCGATAATGACCGTCAATATCATCGACGATCTTTCCAGTTAAAGGAATCGGCTGCCGTGGCGAATTCCCTCCGAATCCGACATCGGCCAAATATTGCTCTTCCCCAACCTGAACGAGAATTGTCGCATGTGTATTCTCCTCGCCCCAATGATCCCCTCGGTAGATCGTTCCGGCAACCAAGTGCGCATCATACTCAAGCTCACAAAGAAGCGCATGGAAAAGGCCATTTAATTCGTAGCATACTCCTCCACGATTATTCGTTACTAATTTTTCAAACATAGTAGAAATCTGAAGGGATAGCGGGATGTTCCGCAAAATATCGAGATTCTCAAAAGGAACTTGAGTGACATGATGGAACTGAAGCTTGTTTAAAAAGGATAACGAACTTTCAGGTTGTTCCAGTACTTGAATCCGTCTTAAATAGGCTTGAATATTCATAGTTTCAACTCCTTTGATTTTCAGATTTAATATCGCTCTCTTGAAGCGGATCGGGATCGAACCTTCACCTAATTCCGCTTTAGCTGTAGCTTACCGCGACAACTTCTTTCGAACTGACTACCTTAAATCTCATCTAATGCTTCCACTCGTTCAATTTCCTTTGTCACCCACTCGATATCGGCTAATCCTACACTTTTTCGGTGATCGAGCATTCGCATTAATTGAATACGCTTTGTCTCAGTAATTTGTTTTTGAGAAACAATGATTAATTGACTTGTAACAAACTCCAAGTTATCTTCGAGAAATTCAAGATACTGCTCTAAACACGCGAGCTGGACGTCTTTTGTCACATATTCGAACAATGTCATTTTAAAATGAAAAATAAGTTCTGTATCCACCGAATGTTCCAAATGATTACACATCAATTCCTGAAAACGTTCTCTTCCAGATTCCGTCAAACCGTATATTTTTCGCGGCCTTCCGCCATCCTGCTGCTCCTCAAACCGTCGACTTATCCAGCCTTTTTCCAAAAGGCGAGCAAGAAGTGGATATAAGGTGCCCGAGCTAATTTGCCGGATTGGACCGACCGCCGTCTTTAATCGCTCTTGCAGTAGATAGCCATGCTTTTCATCCTCCATCAACTGACCGAGCACAAATAATTCATACATAATAACCCTCCCATTTTGACACATTTTATATCGAATAGATATATCGTACAGACCTATCGTTGCGATATAAATCATTGTATGTCGGTTCGATATAAAATTCAAGTATTTTAAGCCAAAAAAAAGAGTCAGGATATGCATATGTTTTTTTCCTAACGAGGGGCGTAAGGATTGACAAATAATGAAGGGTTGAATCGCAGTATGAAAAATGAAAGTGCGGCGCTTCTATAGGGAGGTTAAAAAGGAAGCTTTTGAGCTCGTTTCAGAGAAATATATTTTATAATTCCTCGATATTTTAGTAAATGATATTCATAAAAGAGTACCACCTCAGACTGCGCCTATTTTTCATGAACATGTTTTCCTTGTAATGTTCATAAGATAGATAGGAAGTAAAGGGGGTGAGATGATGAACCAATTTAATACTATTTGCACTCAGTTTGCTCAAATCCTAAGTGGAAAAAGCACGATAAAAAATGATACGTGTACGGTTTCTTTTCACCGCAAAATCGATGTCTTCGTTCAAGGGAAACGAAGTACATCCGTCGTACCGATTGATGTGTTATTTGAGTCATTGGACGAAAGAGGTAACGCCCTTAATCTAGCAGAAATTGCTATTTTGCAAGAGGAGCTCCCTGTTTTTATGCATTCTGTTGTCCAACAAGGGATCATCGTCAGTGCTTTGCATAATCATTGGTTATTTATAAAGCCTTTTATTATGTATATTCATCTCCAGTCGGTCGAACCACCCTTGCAGTTTGCTAGGAAAGTCGCCCATTCTCTTTCAACCTTATCTTATCCGGCTTCTGGGGATTAATCGATCGTGACATCCCCAGAGCCATTGCTGCCTCCTTCATGATTCGATTCATCGATGAACGATCAATACAATAGGAACCGTGCCTGCTTGCTTAAACTGGGAACCTAATCGTTTCCCACCTTCGTACTCCTTCTTTCTAATAGGAGAACATCACGCCAGACACCATTCATTTGACCAATCCGCTCAAGTCGTCCAACCTGTCGAAACCCGAATTTGTTGTGCAAGCCTAGACTAGCCGTATTCTCCGGGAAAACCTTCGATTGTAAAGTCCAAAACCCCTTTTGCTCACTTGCTTTAACTAAAGATGCTAGAAGGAAGCTGCCAACCCCTTTACCTTTACTACCTTGATTGATATAAATACTTACCTCTGCGACACCAGCGTAAAATGCCTGGCTAGAAACAGGACTAAGCGCAGCCCAGCCAACGATTCCTTCTGCTGAACGTGCGACGATTCGACATGGCAATAAATGGCCGCAATTCCATTCCTCCCAGGAAGGTACTTCTTTTTGGAATGTAGCATTTCCAGTTGCCATTCCTTCCAAATAAATTTCCAAAACCTGCTTCCAATCGTCCGGTAGCATGTGATCAATAATTAGCTTGTCCACTCCATCACCTTTTTTGTCTAGTCAATTTATAGGGTAGTACCACGCTTCTTTAAGCGAAGGTGCGCGTTCTCCGATTAAGTAAAGACAAGCTTCTATTCATCTCCACTTCCAACCCGCTTTCGCCAGTTCCCTTCCTATATCCTGTAAGTAAGGTAGCCCAGGCTAAATGCACCTAATGGCATCCTCATTGTCATTTAGCTTTTTTTGTAATCGTACCCATAGCTTGAACAATGTATTGGTAAAGCTTCTCGTCCATTCCAAACTGACTTGCTGCTTCAGGGTTATCTTGATAATAGCTTTCCGCCGCTTGATTTAACTCTTTACTATCCCTCGTAAAAAAATTCAATCCCCTTTTTCCATTGTTTGGCGAGATTCCTAACGACAGGATGATCAGGAGGAGTACCATTCTCCATTTCCAAACGAAATTTCTTTATTAGCTTTTCTCCTAACAAATCGTACTCCTCAAGCTTGTTCTTTCCTAGTGATTTGTAATGCTTCATCATTTCGTCGCGTTGCTTTGGACTAAAATGCTCGCTTTGGTTCACCTTCTGCATTTGAATCGCCTTTAGCATATGCCCAGTCGTCACGTTTTCTCTCGCATTAAGAAGCTCAGATAGCTCACGTAAATGGGCTCGTAGTTTTTCTTGAGCAGTAATTTGTTCTGATAAACGTGAGATTTGTAGCCTTATCAATTCTTCAGGGTCGAAATCCGGCTCCTTTAATAATTGCTTAATCTCATCTAAAGCAAAGCCTAATTGCTTAAGCGAGATAATTTGCTGAAGGGCTGCGATGTCTTCTTTTGTATACAGTCGATGTCCCGATTCGGTCAACTTGGACGGAGAAAACAAGCCGATTTGATCATAATGGTGCAAGGTTCGAACCGTTAGCCCTGTTTGCTTTGCCAAATCCCCTACTTTCCACATTTGCCTCGCCATACGACTCCCTCATTTCAAAGTGTAAGAGCTTATCGTCAGTATACACGATTCATCAATCCCCCACCACTTACTGTGCATACGTTGTTTGTTGGTTAAAGTAGAGGTATCTTAGCTGAAATAAGGAAGTAATCAGTTCCTGACTGTAAATGATATTCGCTATCCTTTTTTTCGTTCCGCTATGTTTTACCCTAAAGCGTTTCGGAAAACGCATAAGCGGTATGTCCGAAGCTTTTTCACATAGCAAACAGCCACGCATCACAATAGTAGTCACACGAGGCTGTTGATAAAGATTGTTTTGCTGAATGATTACCGCTTAAGCCCTTGCAATAAATAAGAAATGGCTTCCATTGTTTCTTCCAATGCCTGATTATCATCCGGCGCTTGTGCAATCCAAAGTGCGGCTTCGTTCAGTGCACCAGAGAGAAGGTGGGTCATCGCTTCAATTGAGATTTGTTTGAGTTCTCCTTGCTGCTTCATGAATTGAAGCTGAGAACGCAAAAGTCTCATCGAGTTTTGCTCATCCATCAATCGCCATGTCTCCCACCCTAGCACTGCCGGTCCATCCAACAGCAAGATTCGCTTGCTTTCCGGTTTCACAGCTGCAACGACAAAGGCTCGGCAACCGAGCAGCAATTGTTCCCAGACGTCATTACTTTTTGCTGCTTCGGTTTCAATTCGTTCTGCAATTTCTTGTTGCACTGCTTCTACGACAACATGAAAAAGCCCTTTTTTTATTTCCAAAATGGTGATACAATGCCCCACGAGTTAAGCTCGCCTCACTGACAATCTCCTCCAAGGTTGCATCGGCATAGCCTTGTTCCGTAAAATGCCTTCTGGCTACTTCAAGTAACTTGCGAATGGTTACTTCTGTTTCGACTTTATTTTTTTTCACCACACGTAACTCCCGTTCTAAAGTTTTTCCAATAGCTCCATTGCTTCGGCGTCCTCTGATTTAGCCAAAAATCGAAGTGAATGCCGGGCGATCCATGCAAAGTGGTCGCCACCTCGCTTCATACGCTCACGAATCCAGTCGACAGTCATCTCTTTGTGATCTTTCGTTAAATCATTCAAATGGTTAGCAACCGATTTTCTAACATAGAAAGATTGGTCGTTCAATAAAGGTTCGAGTAAAGCTAGGTTATTTGCCGGGTCGTTATGAATCGCAGAAATTCGTTTTGCCCATGGAAGGCGGGGACGAGTACCTTGCTAACTAAGCGACGAACGTGAAAATTGTCATCCTGTGACCAGCAGCTCAATATTTTTAAACAACTGTCTAAATCACCCGACAGATAAGGCCGAATTGCATATTCTGCAGTATGTCGCTTCGTTATTTCATACAAAGCGTCCATCGAGAGGTTGAAATAATTGAGCCCGTATTTTTCGACAAAATGAGCGACCGGCATAAGAAAGTACCCGTTCGTGAACATCCCCTCTTCCGTTTCGTTTTCTGGACCGAGAATATTCAAAAGAATTGACAATGACATAGGGTATTCCGATGGCAAGGACCGTTTTAATTCGTCGGTAATCACAGCAACACGTCCCTTTAATTCCAGCGGTTCAACCTGATTGGCAACAGCTGCGACAAACGAATCAGACGAAAATTCACGATAATGAGGTAAAATCAGCTCAGAAAGACGCTCTGCCAATTCGACCCCAAAATATTCTTTTAAAGCTTTCTTTTCACTCATCCGTCTCCTCTATCTTATCACCCGACCAGACATTCTCAAGGTACTGCGTGCTGAAGTCATCAGACGGAGGAATTATTTTAATTACATCAATTAGAACCCCGTTCGGATCTGCAGTAATAAAATGGCGCTGGCCGAAATCCTCGTTCCTTATGTCAAGATGCAAAGGAAGTCCCTCTCGTTTTATGAGTCTATTATACTCGGCATCAACATCATCGACCTCAAAATTGAGAATTAAGCCTTGCACCGTTTTGCGATAACCAGCAGGTATTGTTGGATGCGTAGCGTCCATAACTGCTAATTCAAATGGGTGATTAGCATGAGATAACTTTAGGCTTACGTACCAATCTGCTTCAAAAACAGTCTCAAATCCAAAATAGCTCTCGTAAAATTTTTACTTACCTCTACTTGTTCCGTAAGTATTACAGAATAAAAGCTCGTCAGTTTCATGAACATCTCTCCTCCATCATGTTATGGTTATCATTTTAACATACATACTGTATGTATGTAAATTGCTTAATATGTCCATCTGCTTCATTTTTGTGGAAGGAGCATTACTATAACGAACAAATTGCTATTTTTTTTCTGGGCTCGATTTAGCAGAAAATTCGTCTGAAAAGGAAGCAGCCGATTATCTTCCTTATGAATGCAGAAGGCAAAGCTTGCGAATTATTATTCCTCAGATGCCAAAAGTGTAGCCTGCCCCCCATTCCATAATTTACATTTACTTTAAGGGAATGGTTGCGCTTACAATACTGAAGGTCAAAAGGCCTCTTCTTTAATATGTCTTCCTTTTTATACTTCAATCGCTGAACGTTCACTCCACCGTAATGAACGAAAAATTCCCCATCACGTTACTCACTACCCTTGACAAATCTTTCTGTTCCTTCGAATAAGCCTTCGATTCATCGTTAATGAGTCCATATCGTTCTCTCCACACCTCTACGTTGACATCCATAAAAGTTTGCATTAGTCGAAACAAGCCTTCTAATCGTTAGAAATCATTGAATAGTGCTCTTTTCTTTGTTTTCAGACAATAAGCGGGCGAGATCGATTAAATAGGCTTTCTTATCCAGTCGCTTTGAACTGAAAGACTGATATCCAATCACCCCTCACGCTCAATTTCGAACAAGCCATATCCTTGAGACGCTCTTTTCCCTACACCAACTTGATATAGTAATTGTAAATCCTCCGAATGGCCTGTCAGCTTGAAATAGCCGCGATAAGCGTAAAGATCAAATATCTTTGCTCCTTACATTGCTTTTGAAAGGTTGAATTCGTTTCCTTAATGACAACCTTTTTCATATTCAGCGGTTCCACTCCGATTGATTTGTAAGGCTCTCTCCCTTTCAACTCCCGGATCCGCAACTCAGCATAATATTGAAATTCCTTCGCATACTCACTGTCATGAGGATGAACCGGATTTCTTTCTTTGTTTTCAATCAGGATAGGTGACAACGTTTTGCAGTAGATCGTCTCGCTCTTTACTTCCCACTCCTTCAGCATCCGAATTCCCGTTCGTTCCCATACATGATCTCCTGTTTGATAGGTTGAAAGCGATTGGATGCCATTGAATACATAGAGCATATACTCCATATCAATCGAACTAACCGTTATCGCCAGCTCACTTAGCTTTATTTTCCTTTTTTGATACTCAAAATCTCTTAAAAAGACGGAGTAAGCAAAAGGCTTCATTTTCCCTTTTCCTTTTTCATATATTTCCTTAAAATAAGCACTATCTCCGCTCTTCAAAGCCTCCTTTAAGAAGCTTAAAACTACGAGCCGATAGCTAATAGGCAGTTCGTCAACCCGGTACGTTACTTGAATACGAATGTTTAATCACCTCCGCTTAGTTCACTAGATACGCTACACCCTATCACTAACGTATCGACATTTTCCACTTACTTCCTTCTATCAGGGACTCATTTTTTCTAATAGACTTTGTATCCCCTTCCTGCACCGTTTTTCCCCCATTTTGTATAGACGATATAACTACTCCTTACTAAACAAATTCTGTTATCCTAATCAATCGCATCCCCTATACAGCCAGAATTTGTCTCCACAATAAAGAAAAGACTATTTTTATAGGAAAATAGTCTTGTTCTTTTCATGATATACGATGCGGTAGCATAAGTAAATCGTTTTATTCATTATTTCAACCTATATTGATATCGCGTCCGCCTCCATTCAACGGACCTTCCTCACATGCCCATACTATGACCTAGAAAAGTCATGAATAGCTCATTTTCCTGCGCTTACAAGGTGGATGAATTTTAATCAATCGTTTAATTAAATGCCGTCTACTTTAACGCTACCTTTCCTGCTTTCCTTAATAAATAAAGCAAGTAAGGAGCACCGACTAACGACACTAACAACCCGGCTGGGATATCATTTGGTGCTAACAAATACCTACCGAGAAAGTCTGCAACAGTTAAAAGAATTCCTCCTAGTAAAAGACTGATCGGAAAGACATACACATGCCTCACTCCTACCATATGCCTTGCCGCATGCGGTGCTAATAAGCCGATAAAGCCGATCGTGCCGACAAGTGCCACACTGATCGCGGACAGAGAAATACCGACAACGATTAAATATAACCTCACTCTAGCAACCTTCAAGCCAAAACCGATCGCGAGTTCATCTCCAAACAACAGAACATCGTATGTTTTCGAAAAATAATAAGCAATCGGTAAAAATAAGAGGATCGTAACCATAGCAATCGTCACGTCGTCCCATGAGCTACCATACGTACTCCCTGACAACCAAGTTAAGCTTTGAGTCACTCCTAATTTAGATTTGACAACAAGAATTTGAATAAACGCCTGACATATAGCGGAAATCGAAACACCGATCAAGACTAGCATCATTGGCTGAAACCCGCCGCGAGAGCTTAATAGTAAAATAACGGCCATTGCTAAAAAAAGCTCCGAGTAAAGCAGCAATTGGGACAAAGAAGATCGAAATACCAGGAAACACAACGAATATTAACATCGCCATCATTCCTGCCCCTGATGTTACACCGAGCACTGAAGCGTCTGCTAAAGGGTTACGCAAAACGGCTTGCAAAATAACACCGCTTGCCGCCATTAGCATTCCAACGAGGAAGCTCACGATAACACGGGGAATTCGAAAATCCCATACATATACATTATGGGCGAGCTCTTGTACAATGTCTCGTAATGGCGTAAACGCTGTTCCTCCAAACAAGACGCTGACAAACAAGACGAGAAGCCCTACACATAATAAAAGGAGATGGGGCACCCATTTTCTCGAAAACAAGTCTACCCCATTTAAAGCAGCTGCTTTACCTCTTCGCCCCTTGCTCATTTTAATGGCTAAATAAATTAACCAAGGACCCCCTATGATGGCAGTCATTGCTCCGACTGGCAGCTCTTGAGTTTGCGAAATTAGGCGAACGATAATATCCGCACCGATTAAAAGCAGCGCACCAAAGAAAATGTTACCAACAATCATACTGCGGTGATGTCTAAAACCTAGTAAACGAACAAGATGTGGTGCAATAATCCCAACAAAACCGATCGGTCCAACAACAGCAACCGTAGTCGCCGCGAGTAAAATTGCCATTAGCCAGCCGACAATTTTAATCGTTCCGACCTTTTCACCGAGGCCAATCGCTGTCTCTTCACCGAGTAAAAGGATATCTAATTTCTTGCCAAATAAAAGCGCGGCGGTCATCGTCACGAGAAGCCATGGCCAAGCAAACTGTACTCCAGACCAGTCCAATTGTAGTAACGTACCGGAACCCCATAAAAATAAACCAGCGATCTCATTTGAAAAGAGCAGCTGCAACGCACCGGTGAAGGAGGAAAACAGCATACCGACAATTAAGCCCGTTAATGCCACCCTTACCGGATCAAGTGTTTTCCCGACTAACAGCCAGACGATCGAAGCGGCCACGATCCCTCCAACAAATGCAACCGGCAACGGAAATTTGCCGCTGAGCTGTGGAAAGAAGATGGCTGCGGCAACGACAAAAAAAATAAGTACCCGCATGAATGCCAAGTGTGCTCGCACTCGCTAACGGGTTCTTCGTCATCGTTTGCATAAGCATCCCAGCAACAGCTAATGCTGCACCTGCCAAGCAGCCAATAACAAAGCGCGGCATGCGATTGTATAATAGAAAAGTCATTTGCTGATCGTCTTGAAAAAGGCCTAGCCAAAACGAAAGATAACCCGGTGAGGACTGACCCTGGCTGAGGTGAATGGATGCGAAAAGGAGAAATAGCAGCACGCATCCAAGTACACCAGCGATTAGCTTAACACTACGATTCATCATGCTCCCCTTTTAATGCCTTTAATAGGTTATCGATCAGTGTCTCAGCGGAAAGAACCCCGCCAAACGTCCACGTATCACCACCAATATCATACAACTGATTTTCCTGAACAAATGATAAGTTCTTCCATAATTCGTTATTGGCCAGGTTATCAAATAACGGATCGTCCTCCTGTACTGCATGAATGAGGACCGCTTCCTGATACGCTGCTAGACCTTCAACATTAGCTTCGATAAACCCCCACTCAGCCGTGTTATCTTCAGTAATCGCATTTTCTAATCCAGCCTTCTCTAACACGTGGCTAACGGTAGAGTTGCTTGTAAATAATCGAAATAAAGGCGCTTGGTTCGCACTATACGCTTGAGTAAACACAAATTGCTTCGTCGGCAGGTCTAATTCTTCGATTTCCTTCTTAGCTTCACGATATTTTTCTTCCAAATGAGCTAACGCTTCCTCAGCTTCTTTTTCTTTCTGCAATAGTTTCGCAGTCATTTTAAAGCAATCGATCATATTCCCATATAAATCATCGCTTACTTTTTCCGAAGAGGCATCATAGAAAATCGTTGGTGCGATTTTTTCCAAATCGGTTTGGATACCTTCGTGGTTCTCCGCAAGCGTTATAATCACATCTGGATTTAGCTTTGCAATCTCTTCTAAATTCGGCTCTTGACGAGTCCCAACATCGACAACATCTTCACTAAGCTCTTTGTTTATTTTCACCCACTTCTTAAAGCCTTCCACATCGGCCAATCCTACTGGTTGCACACCTAAGGCAAGCAAATCCTCAGCGTAGTTCCATTCCAAAATAACGACCCGCTCCGGTGGCGTATCGAATGTCTCAGTCCCCAGTGCATGCTCGATCGTTATTTGCGCTGACGACGCACCTTCACTTGAATTCTCATGATTCTCTTTACCTTTTTCTGCACAAGCGGTCACTGCAAACAGGGCAGCTATGATCATAACGAGTAGTTTCTTCATTCTCCTATTCTCCTTTTGTTCCTACTTTACGAATGTGTGCACAACCTTAAAATCCCTCGGAAGCTTGAATACCAGCAGCAACAGCTATCGTTTCAAGTTCAATCCGCTAAAACCATCAATTGATAATGAATCTCATTTTCGATTGTATCAAAGATTAATATTGTTGGCAAGATCTGTTCTGATAATGACTTTGCATCAAAATGAAAGATATGCAATCGATTCCAGTAATCTACCAAATTTACTAAAAGCGTCAATTCAAGTTTCTTTAGGTAACGAAAAAAAGGCGCACTCCGTAATGAGAATGCACTCCTTTAACCTTTGTATTTACTTGTTCGTTAGCTTCAAGTGGTGGGCATATTCGTGACTGGTTACTGGTACTTAACCAACTAATGGTCAACGAAAAACTCACTAAATACATTCAAGTATTTATCTACCGTGAATTTTCGTTAGGCAAAGGCGATGAAGTAGAATACCATTTATTTGATATGGGCATCAAGAGCATCTATAGCTAATTCAGTGGAAGTAATGCGTCTTTCAAGTAGCGTCTTCTGAGAACTACCATCATTAGCTTTTTCATATTGCTTCTCAATAGATGGAAGGATATCAACTAAAACATTACGGGCTTCGAGGATTGTTTCCTCTTCGTATGAAAATTCTGTTCCTTGCCAAGCATTTTCTAGACTATTTAAGCCAATTTTCACTGCATCCCATCGTTTCTGAACGAGGGCTGTGTTTAATCCTTTCTCAGTCATATTCTTGTAGGCATTTTCGAGTTTGCTTAAAGTTGACTGCATCGATTTTATCGATAATGTTTGGCGTTCTTGGCTAACAGATTGCATTTTCAGCCCTCACTTTTAAGTATAGTGTACTGCATTATTACATAAATAAAATGATCTGACAAATTCAACCAATTTACAAGAATTTGTTTCAGACGTAGCAATGAGCTCCCGTTTTTTTATCAATAAGGCCATTTCATGGATTTAACATTTCGAAGGTTTTATATGTTCACCCTCGATTCCTTATCGTAATGGCAATCGACTTTTTTTATTTTGATTTACAATCACACTCATTTGTTAATAAGCATGACTGCATTCCTTAGTTAATCATTTGTCTAATGGAACCTAAATGATAGGCTGTATGCGCTAATGTTTGTAAGGCAACTGTTACGTCGGCTTCTCTCCACTCATCTACTCCATCAATAGTTTTTAAGAATTTCTTATACTCATGGTGTAAATCGTCTAGTATTTGCTTCCATTCCGTATCTTCAACAGTCTTTATTGCCCAGCTCTCATCGTCATTATACTCTATTGGGGTAGAAGTGAAGTCCGAATTAGTAACTTTTAAGTAATAACAAATATGATATACATGCGCAGCATTGTAGCTCCAGATAACGATGTTGATTTTGATGCAATTGTCGCATTGATAGACTCTAGAGTGCCAAACAGTCCAGTATTAGAATTTGAGGTAACATAGTAGCTACCTTCTTCACCCGGTCCTTCAAAAGCTTCCTTTATTAGTAACTTTAATGAATCCAATAGAAATTGCTTTTTAACCACTAACATCACCCTTTATTTTTATTCGCAACTTTTTTTTGTTGGCAAATTCGCTTACTACTATCGCCGCAAAGCACAATCCGTAAATTATTTATTCAACAGTACACTTTTGCTCTCCTTTTTTTTATTTAGTAATCTGTGCTTATTGAGACATTCTTAAACGAATCCACTACCAACATTTTTATGCTGCCAATCTATGCGGTGACTTCGCGTTATGGTTTACCCCTCAATTTGAAGTTAAAAAGTTATAAAGTTCAGGTTGTACAGCTAAAAACGAGCCAAAGTGATCATAGTTTTGCATCCGCCTCACTTTCGCGTTCGGGATGACAGACGCCAGGTAATCCGCATGGCGAATCGGTACAACCTGATCGGCGTCACTGTGCCAGAACATAACAGGCACGTGAATTTTTTTGCAGTGGGATGTTCCACGGTTGACCAAAAATCACATAATCATCTACCATTCCTTCCACTTGCCGGACTGCTTCGGTAGCCGATTGTTTAAGAACGGGAACCAGATCATCCGAAATTAATTTCCGATCCAATTCTGAAAGGTTATCGATATAATATTCCGTAAAGCGGTCTGAGTCAGCATTGACCATATTTGTTAGCTGAGTCATATACGCACGGGTGAATTCAGGACCCTGCAGACAAACCTTCTCTTCTGTAGAGAGACAGAAATCTTCTTGGCCAAGGATATCGATCGGACCCATTCCACAAATAACGGCAACTTTCCGAACACGCGATGGCATTTTATACCCACAGGCAAGAGCATAAGGCGCCCCGCCGGAAAAACCTACAATAGAAAAACGGTCAACACCAATTTCGTTAACCAATGTTTCAAGATCCTGGCACCAATCATGAAGTGTTCTTCCCGCTTTTGCATCTGACAACCCGTACCCTGGACGTTCCGGTACGAGGATTCGTAATGGGACTGGACCTTGCTTTGCAATAGATTCCAGTCGAGCAGCGTAAATTTGGTAACGCGCTCCCGGAGTTCCATGGAAGACAAAGATCGCTTCACCATCACTTTGACCATATTCTGCGCACCCAAGGTTCCTTCCATCATTTAACACTATGGTATAATCCTTCATATGCTCAACCTCCATTTCAATTCAAGTCTTTCAAATAAAGCCGTCGTTTTGGCGCTGTCAGTGGGTCGGAAATTCGGGTTTCGCTGTTCAAGTACGCTACGAATGTGATAAATCCACGTTCAAGCGTGATAAACGTGATCTAGTGGCCAAGGCGATAACGCTCCTGCGGATCAGCTACACTCCATCTACAAAGCCGAGGACGCAGTGTGTTCCAACAACTCTTTCAAAATGAAGTAGACGTAAGGATAAAACCACCAGCGTGAAACTGGCGCTAAGAGATTCAACAAGGAGGAGATCGCCACCTGTCCACGCCTTTTTCCGGCAACTCCAATAATTTGGTCACCCCGTTTTATTGTCATTGCTCTCCCTCCAATATCACATCATACGCTTGATTAAGAATGTCACTGACGATTTGAGCCAGCAGCGATTCTTCCGGAAGGCCTTCCTATTTTTTAGAATACAACCGACTCGATTCCTTCTCTACCACTAGGCGGAATATTTTCGTGGTCACAGGGAGTAATCGATTCAAGCAAAAAAAGACTGCTCCGAAGAACAGTCTTTCAATCAAACAATTTTTACGATTATAAACGTCGCAAATTAAAATGAACGTCTACGCAAGTTTCCGGGATTCACGCCATATTTGTCCCGAAAGGCTTCCGAAAAGTAACTGGGGTTGGAATAACCTACCGTAAGCGACGTTTCATTCACATTCAAGTTTCCTTGCTGTAAAAGGAGAAAGGCTTTTTCCAGACGCTTTTCCCTCAAATAACCAAATACAGTCGTCCCGTATAGCTCTTTAAAACCAATTTTTAATTTGTTGTCGTTAAGACCAATCATGCGAGACAGTTCCACTAGCGAAGGGGGATTCGCCATACGTTCCAGCATAATTTCACGCGCCCGCTCTATTTTTTGCCTTTCGATGCCGGATAATCTTCGAATCTTCGGCTCGAAAAGAAGCGCTCGAAAGGCCGAAGACAGGAGCTCCAGCACACTGCACTCAAGCTCTAGGTTATTGATGTCGCGTGTTTGCACGGACTGAGTCAACCGTCTAATGATTACATCAGCCGCCGGATCGATGGACTCATGAAAAAGGCGAAATGCTTTCGCCCGAGAAGACTAAAGAAGTCAAGATACCTGGCACCCGAAATATCCTCCATGTAATGATGGAAGGTCGAAACGGGGATCCCGACTGACAGCTCCTGATAGGCTGATCTCCGGTATATTCGAACTGTACGCTCCCTTCGCCAATTAGCTGAAGTGCGCACATGCCGGGAACAAACTCGTATTGATTTCGTTCGACATGGATGACTCTCGTTCCTTGCAAGCAATAGTGAAGCTCAACCATTGGCGTTCTCGTTGTTAGCGGCATAAGGAAGTCGCTATGAAACGTCATGTCAGAAAATACGATATCGAGATCGGGGCGCGGAACAAATCGGCGCATGATTCCATCTCCAATTTGCGTATGCAAATTCATTGGTTCTGAACCATTTGCTCTTTGCTGCTGTAGCCCGAATTCGTCGAAAAACAAATGAAAGTTATGATGGAAATCTACCATTTTGCTTCTACTCCATTTCGCAAAAATTGTTAATTACAATTATTGTAAATTAAAGCGTGGCATACCCCTTTACCTATCATAACTCATTACTACCATGAGTGTCTTACATCCATTTTAAGATTCCATTTGTTAAAGGTCCATTTCTCACTAGATGCCGAATAAATCCGCGCTGCAGTCGCCCCAATCCGGCAGTACTAAAACTCAATTGACAATACTTCTACGACATCATCCATTATTTGCTGATACGCAATGGAACCGTTGTATAGCCAGCTCGATGCCTGCTCAAACTCATGGATATTTCCGTTTTTTACAGCAGGAATATTCGCCCAAAGCGGATCGTCAAGCATTTCTGCCCCGTCTCCTGTATCACTATTAATGAGAAATAAATGGTCCGCATCTAGTTCTGCCAACTTTTCCAAAGAAACCTGTGACCAATCGTCTGTGGAAGAGGCAGAGACTTCCTTCACTAAAGGAGGGACAGTGAGGCCAAGCTCCTCGTACAGCACAGTTCCACTCGACGCCGTTTCACTCACCATAAAGACCGTTTTATTGACGATCCAAATGGCTGCGGCAGACTGTTCACCAACCGACTGTATAATCTTTTCTTTTGCTTCCTTTGCTTTTTGCTCATAGGAGTGAAGAACTTCCTCTGCTTTGTCCCGTTCTCCAAACAATTCTCCAACCTTTAGCAGCTCTTTGCGCCAATCAGTAGTCTCCTCATTTCCTAAAACAAACGTTGGGGCAATTTTAGCGTATTGCTCGTATTTCCCCCCTTCGACTGCCGTCGGTGAGCCGACAATAATAAGGTCTGGCTCAAAGCTCGTGACTGCTTCAAACGGAAGATCAAAAGGAATGAGCGGAACACCTTGTAAGTCATCCTGTAAATAATGCTGAACGGAAGCCCCGTCGTTGACAGACCATTGGGCAACAGGGGTAATTCCGAGAGCAACTAAATGATCCTCCAAATAAGAAGCAATCACACGTTCAGGCTTTACTGGTATAGGTACTTCATTCCCTAACGCATCTGTGACGACACGCTCTTCCGATCCTTCCCCTTGCTCAGTAACTCCCTCAGATTTCTGTTCATCCTCACTCGTACCAGGATTTTGTTGATTTCCACAACCGATTAATAACGCAGAAATGAAAACTAATCCGATACTTATTGCCATCAATCTTTTATTATTTTTCAATATTCTGCCTCCATTAATAAAGTACGATCACTTCATGTGATGATCGTTATTGATTTCCTAATAAGTAGATCAATTTTTTGACAGCAGCACTGCTACCAACCTTCGCAGCTAAAAACGATCGAGTTCATTGGCTCTTAGCCTACACCTCCAATAATAGCTAATTTTCAAAAAGGAAAATGAACCGTCCCACTTGTCTAATCCAAGAGCTTAATACGATAATAGAGACCGCTTATCCTTCCATTACGCTTTCGAGCGCGAAAGCAGATAAAGAAAGTAGGGAGCACCAATAATAGCGACGACGATTCCCGTCGGAATTTCTGAAGGCTGAAGAACCCACCGTCCGATCGTATCTGCAATAATCACGAGAAGACCACCGGCTAGAGCGGAAGCTGGTAATAAAACTTGATGCCTTGAGCCGACCAGCTGCCGTGCTAAATGGGGGCCGATTAAACCGACGAAGCCGATCCCTCCGCTCACGGATACACTCGCCCCTGCCAACCCGACAGCTGCCACAAGCAGTAAACGGCGCTCTTTTTCAATCGAAGCCCCTAAACCGGTCGCTGTTAACTCGCCTAAATTTAGCACATTTAAGACGCGAGCTTTTGAAAATACGAACGGCAATAATATCATCACCCATGGCAGTAAGGCGATAACAAATTTCCAATTTGACCCCCAGATGCTCCCCGCCAGCCAAGTAGCGACAAATTGATAATTTTCCGGGCTTAAGCGGAGGGTTAACACGATCATCACGGCACTAATCCCAGCTGCAATCGCCACACCAGTTAAAAGCAGGCTCATTGGTGAAATGCCGTCACCCCGCTTATAGGCAAGAGCATAAATGATTACAGCTGTTACTACCGCTCCGAAGAATGCCAAGAACGGCAGTAAAAACACGGGTGCTGCCGTCGTTGTCGGGTAAAAGGAAATAAACAGCATAACGGCAAGCCCGGCCCCGGCATTAATTCCCAAAATCCCAGGATCAGCGAGTGCATTGCGCGATATACCTTGCAAAATGCAACCTGATACAGCTAAAGCCATTCCTACTAAAATAGCGATGACAATTCGCGGCAAGCGAAATTCGAATAATATTAGCTTTTGTTCATCCGATCCTAACCCGAAAAATGTTTGAACGACTTCCGTCGGAGTGAGGCTAACGTAGCTGTATTCATGCTTATGATAAAAACGATGATGATTAAAATGCCTAAAACGATAAGGGTTAAGCGATTCTGAGTATTGGTTTTTTTGCTGATTTTTTTGTCAAATGCGACTGTCTCTTCACAGCTCCCTTCCTCCTTTTCGCGCAAGATAAAGGAAGAACGGAACCCCGATTAATGCAATGAGCGCACCGATTGGCGTTTCATGCGGAGGGTTAACCATTCTAGCAGCAAGGTCGGCGACAACCATTATTAGACTCCCGAGTATAATCGAGCAAGGGATAATCCAGCGATAATCGTGACCGACTAAAAAACGGGTAAGGTGAGGAATGATTAAACCGACAAAGCCAACAGCACCCACGACAGAAACAGCAGCTCCTGCTAAAACGAGCACAATCAATGCACCAAAAAACTTAATTCGCCCTGTTCGTTGACCAAGTCCTAGCGCCACTTCATCGCCTAAACTTAACAAAGTAATCGACCTAGAGAGGATAAAGGCGCCAATCAGTGCAATAATTACCCACGGCGACATTATCGCAAGGTTTATCCAAGTCGTTCCAGATACGCCACCTGCGTACCAAAAGGCTAAGTCTTGACCGATTCGAAAGTGAATAGCGACACCTTCACTCAATGCCGTCAGTAAGGCACTAACAGCGGCACCAGCTAGCACAAGCCGCATCGGAGTCAGCCCGCCTTTAGCGAGCGAGCCAATTCCATAAACTAGCCCCGCACCAAGTGCAGCACCTAAGAATGAATACAGGATTATGTACATATACGGCAAGCCAGGAAAAAAAGGCGAAGCATACCGCTAACATAAAGACGGCCCCAGCATTTAATCCTAACAAGCCAGAATCAGCGAGCGGATTTCGAGTCATCCCTTGCATTATCGCTCCTGCCACAGCAAAGCAGGCACCCACCATCGCTGCTCCTAACACGCGCGGTAATCGTATTTCTTGAATAATTTGGTGTGGGGTTAAGTCTGGATTAAAGGCAAATACCGCTCCCCACACCGTACGCAAATCAATATCTGCTGCTCCAAATGAAATAGAGAGGCCGATCGCTAATATTAGCACGAGCGTACCTCCGAATAAGATCAAAGTTGCTACTAGTGGACGCGAACGCTTTTTCACGTTAAATAATTCTTTTTGATTGACAGCTTTTTTTACTGACGCCGACATGACAGTTTCTCCTTCATTCATTCTGCTGCAAAAAAATCAGAGACGCTCAGTTTGTCATCTCCTCCTAAACTATGAGACGCTCCTGCTTTCATTACCCAGTGAACTCTTTGTTTAAATGGTAAGACAGACAGATTGGATTATGACTAAACGGACAAGCTGCTAACGTTGCATTGATATCAAAGACTTCTAGCAGCGTATGACACGTAATTACCTCTTCCGGTGTCCCCTCCTTCATCAATTCTCCGTTTTTCATTGCAATAATATGATGGGAAAACCGTGAGGCATGATTTAAATCGTGCAGCACCATCACAATCGTCCGCCCTTCTTCCTCATTTAACTTTTTTTTAAAAGCAAGAGAACATCTAATTGATGGGCTAAATCTAAATAAGTGGTCGGTTCATCCAAAATGAGAATTTCCGTATCTTGGGCGAGTGCCATCGCAATCCATACCCGCTGCCTTTGACCACCAGATAACGCTTCGACTGAGCGATCCTTGAACTCGCTTAAACCAGTCACTTCAATTGCCCATTGAATCGAGTCTATGTCCTCCTTTTTTTAAAGTGCCTAGCCCACGTTGATGAGGAAAACGTCCGTATGAAACGAGCTCATACACGGTTAGCCCTGGCGGCGCTCGGCAGTTTGTGGTAAAATCGCCATTTTTTTTGCGACTTCTTTCGTTTGCAGTTGCGAAATGGCACGCCCGTCTAAATAAACCGCTCCACTTCGAGTTTTTAGAATTCTTGAAACAGCTTTTAACAAAGTCGACTTGCCACAGCCATTCGGACCAATGATCGTCGTGATTTCCTTCTCAGGAATCGTCACGCTAAGACCATCAATAATCAGTGCATTCGGATAGCCCACTGCAACCTCTTCAACAGAAAGAACTGACAATTTCACAACATCCTTCAATCAGATCTAAGTTATTTATTTGGAAATGATAATCATTATCATACGGATATCATAAAACAATTACTTTTAAATGTCTATCCTTAAATGTTGGGTAAGACTAAAAACTGATGGGAAATAGCTGATAAAAAACGAACTTTTTGAATCGCATGTGGTATAAAAAAACAGATAAATATTATAAAAAGAGGATTAAAGAGATGAATTCATTAAAAGTATATTTTGGAGTAAAGCTGACTGAACACGAATTTTATTAAACCAAGTGGTTGACAATCATTTTCGGCATCTATAGACTAAACGACATGATCGAATAAAAAATTTATCTCGTGCACAACATGATTTATAAAGGAGTAGATGTCTAATGGGAAATCCAAATCAAAAAAATTACTACGTTTTTAACTTTTGATGGAAACGCTGAAGAAGCCATGCACTTGTACACCTCGTTGTTTGACGAGTCAGAAATCACTAGTATTGAATATGGGGAAGCAGGAACCGTGAAACACGCTACATTTTCAATAAACGGACAAGAGTTTATGTGTATAGACAGTAGTGGGCATGAATGGACATTTACTCCAGCAGTGTCACTATTTGTAACATGTTCATCAGAGGAAGAGATTGCTCGGACCTTTGAAAGACTATCCCAGGGCGGCGCCGTTCTCATGCCGTTATCTGACTATGGCTTTAGTAAAAGTTTGCTTGGGTTAACGATAAATACGGAGTATCATGGCAGCTAAATCTTGGAGCTGTAAATTTTGATAAGGACAATTAACTGAAACACTGCTATCGGGTCACCGGATCATCTCAAAAAAACAAACGCAAAAGGATGCGAACGAAACCCACTCCTGTTTTTTCAAAATATTTGTGTTGAGATGAGCACGGCACAAAAACGTTATTGTCAAGAATACAGGACTTTATGATTAAACGATTCTTTAACACCGTGGTGATTGATGTATTTCTCATGTGTTGAATATTAAAAACCCCAATTCCTTAGAGATACAAACGAGAAATTGGGGTTTTTATCTATTTAGTTAATGTAAGTTAAAGCTTCAAATTAAAATACATTCTTTGTTCTGGTTTAACTGAAGGAGAGCACCCGTGGAAAGTAGACTTATAAATTTAAATACATCCTATGTTCTGGTTCAACCTTAATGTACGTGCATATCCGTTCTTTATTATAGATTTAAATACATCCTATGTTCTGGTTCAACATTTGTCTTTGGTCGCGCGATTCAGTTTTTCTTGATTTAAATACATCCTATGTTCTGGTTCAACACGTTCACGCCAAGAGTTGTCCGAATCACAAACTAATTTAAATACATCCTATGTTCTGGTTCAACTGATGATAAACGAACCATCACGGGTGCCATTAAATAATTTAAATACATCCTATGTTCTGGTTCAACCTGCGGCTAAGTAGTCGCGGCTTTGTGGGGTGTACTAATTTAAATACATCCTATGTTCTGGTTCAACCGTAAAACGTGTTAGCGATGGGGAAGATGAAGAGTTATTTAAATACATCCTATGTTCTGGTTCAACCTTTTTCGAAACTTTTTTCGCCCTTACCTATTAAATTTAAATACATCCTATGTTCTGGTTCAACGATTTAGGGGAATCTAGTAAAAGTTCGCGTTAATCTATTTAAATACATCCTATGTTCTGGTTCAACATAGAAATCCAACGATACAACCGCCTGACGAACCTATTTAAATACATCCTATGTTCTGGTTCAACTGCGTGTCTAGCGATGGGAAGTACGTCATTTTCTATTTAAATACATCCTATGTTCTGGTTCAACCCCAGTCAAATTAAGGTTTCTATTTTTACTTTAATCTAAAAATCCTGTAGCCGCAAGCTTTTCGTCCTTATTTCCCCAACCGGTAACGAAAAAATTGAAAATCACTATTAAAAACGCTTAATCTCAATGTCGACAAGCTTTATAGCGTTTTCTATTGGATTGGAGGTTGGGAAAATGAAATTTATTTTTAAAAATAAAGCTTGACCCACAGTATCAGCTCTATACCTTTGGCACTATTCATTTCAAAGAAGGCCTTTCCTACCCTTCAAATAGTTGAGTAGCAGCAAAACCGTTTGAATGACTAACAACATAAACAAGAAAATAATATGCGGCTGATTGACGATCGCTAAGATGGAAGCAATTAAACCAATGCCTAGCAGATTGCCAACCAGTCCTAAAATTAAAAATAATCTTCTTTTCTCAGATAGCAATATAATTAGATTGAGAAATGATAGTAGGACTAGGCTAGGCCGGACCCGACAAACCAAAGTGCATCGAGTGAATAGGCCTCAAAGGTAGCTGGTGTTAAGGCGATGTGTGCAACACCCATCAAAAAGACTAGTGTAGTTAACAGATACATAGCTTTTTTTCATTTTCAAAATGTCTCCTTATCTCATTAATTCTTACCTACCCCGCCTCTTCTTCTTAACCCTCCATTAATAGTGGTAGGCTCTCTTTAACTTTTTTTTAGGATATTATTAAACCTTTGTAAATCAGTAACAATTCGCAGAGTTCTAGAGTAGATTATTATTGGGAGGCCTATTATACAAACCCTCCCATTTAGCAGATAAGAAAGGGGATCTGTATAAACAAAAAAGGTCTCGTTCTTTCTGTCACATGATGATAGGGCTGTCGGTTCATAACCTGTCTCTGCTTTTAAAAGCTGGCGTCTTAGTGAGTGACATATTTTTTTTCAATGATAGGAGGAAGCCGAACGTGAATATTGCTATTTTCACGGATACCTTTATCCCTGAAGTGAATGGCGTTGCAAATACTTTAGGACGTTGGGTGCGATACTTAGAGGCTCGGGGTGTTAACTGTAAAGTGTTCGCACCGGATGCAAAAGGAAAAGACAAAGCCTTGTGCGAGCAAGTGGTCGAACGCTTTCGCAGTATTCCATTTTTCCTTTACCCTGAATGCAATCTAGCTGTACCGCGTCCGCTTTATATGAGCCAAAAGTTAATCGATTTTGCTCCGACTCTGATTCATGTAGCCACACCGTTCAATCTTGGTCTGTTTGGACATCACTTCGCACGAAAGCATCAGATTCCGCTCGTCGCCTCTTACCATACGAACTTCGATCAATATTTACCACACTATAAACTGACATGGGTTCAGCCGTTGCTGCATAACTATATGCTATGGTTCCATCAAACCTGTGATAAGACTTATGTCCCTTCACAATCTACACTCGAGCACTTGCTGCAACACGGATACAGTAACCTAGAAATTTGGGGACGCGGAATTGATACCAATGCCTTCCGCCCAAGAGAAGATAGGAGTCCTATTTTATCCCGTTATCAAATTAATCCCGATAAATTTATTTTACTTTATGTTGGCAGGCTAGCACCAGAAAAAGGGATCGACACTTTACTTCAGGCTTTCAACCTTTTGCCGGACAGGGTGAAAGGCAGCACCCACCTGCTATTCGTCGGTGATGGGCCATTATATAGCGAGCTACAACAATCCTACGCGAGTGATCCTTCCATCACTTTCTTAGGCTTCAAGAATGGCAACGAATTGCGTGAGCTATACGCTGCAGCTGATGCATTCTTTTTTCCTTCACCGACTGAGACGTTCGGCAATGTTGTTCTTGAGTCAATGGCTTCTGGAACTCCAGTGATCGGTGCTTCAGCAGGCGGGGTCAAGAACCTTGTGGAGCACAACAAAACTGGCTTGCTATGTGAGCCCGGTGATAGGAGGGCATTTGCCGAAGCCGTCACAACGCTTTTCGACGATCCATTGCTGAGACAACGGCTCGCCTTAAGTGCAAGAAAGTACAGCCTCACTCAGTCGTGGGAACAAATTTTTGCTCAGCTGCTCGATAGTTATCAAGATGTCATTATAAAAAACGGCCAAGCTTTTACCGGAAGCGGCCGAAATTAAAAGTACTCACCGATGCTTTTCCTTATTAGTTTGATATTATTTTTACGTGCATCCCTTGCATGGCTTGAGCATAAGCTTGCTCGTTCATTTGTTTCACTGTTGCCGATAAAGCTGAGGCTTTAGTTAACTCAGTTCCGTTTACAACGGAGGGGTCGATCAATCGGACTTTGCTTTTGCGATGAATATCGTAGTGATGTTGATCCTCCTCCACTTCCACATGTCGATGAAGCTGCCTGATCAATCCTTTAATTTCTTCATCTTCAGAAGACCGGAGAATCGCCATAACCTCTTCATCCGTTTTCAGTAGATCGTTGCGCCCGATGACGTTTTTATTTAATGCAAATTTTAAAGCATTGGCCAGTCTGTCATAACCGTATACATTCAAAGGTTCCAGAAAAAAAGCCGATGACCTCCAGGTAATAAGTTTGGACAAACCATTCGGCCGCTTCCAACGTTTGCACACACATTTTCCCTTCTTTGACAACGACCTGATTCAAAAAAATATTGAACTTCGCTCAAGGAAAGTTGTCGATAATGATACATATCCCGTAATGTATAGTCAACACGATCTGCACATAGCTCTGGCGCCGGCTGCTCAAGCAGTGTCCACTTCGTATGATCGAACAGAATCCGTTGATAGTCGAATCCGTGCTTCTCAAGAATCTCTGGAATGTCTGACTCCTCAATAACTTGCTGATAGATTGTTTCGTGATAATCCTCTGCTTGATTGTCAAAGACAACGTCAATGACGTGTGAGAAAGCTGTGTGTGAAGCATCATGGAGAAGACCGGCAATTTGTTCTTCAATCGAACCGCCCAGTTTCTTTATGAGCAACATTACACCAACAGAATGTTCAAATCGAGTCACATTCCATGCTTTGTTTACGTAGTAGCTCGCCCCGCCTTGATATATTTTCTTCAAGCGTTGGACTGGCTGGCATTTTATCAATTCCTCAAGCACCTTTTCGATGTTATAGTTGCCATAGATCGAATCTGAAATGAACAAAAAAAATCCCCCCCTCTTATCCCCTTTATGAAAAAAAACGACCTTAGCTCAAAGTTTAGCATAAATGTTTTCCACTATTATGAAGAGGGGTTTTTTATTAATAACGCTTTTTACTAGATTATCGGGAAACAAAAATAACCAATTATTGACTCTATTATCGTCAACACAACCTCCTTGCATTGAACGTCTCTTCATTCGTGAAGCAGCCTGAAAGTAGCGTTAGAAAAACAAGGCTAACGAATAGCCTAACGGTTTACTCAATGTTGGTCGGCTTACTGGCATAAAAATTCTATTGTCCTCGACGCTACGGGACCAAATGACAACAGGTATGAGAATTAAAGATAAAAGTCCTCCACTCAAAGATAATGTAGCATAACTTGTATTAGCAACTACCATTCCCGAAAGAGCACCTCCAGAAGCTCCTGCTAATGCCACAAAAACATCCAGTGTTCCTTGAGTTTTCGCACGTGTTGATGGTTGTGTAGAATCAACTATTTGAGCAGTACCACTAATTAAACCAAAGTTCCATCCCAATCCGAGTAAAGTAAGAGCAATTACTAATAGAATCATTGAATCATTTGGTGCGAATGCCGCTAATAAACCAGCGAATAATAGTGTAATTCCTGAGGCTATACTCATGCTGTTCGGCCCACTTTATCTACTAGCACGCCTGTGATAAGTGAGGAAGGTACATTGCACCTATATGAAAGCTAATAACAATCCCAACTTCAGATAGACCATGACCATGATTTTGCATATGTACGGGTGTCATAGTCATAATTGCAACCATTACAATCTGAGTAAGGACCATAACCGTTGCCCCAACCATAAGACCTCTGTTATTTTTTTGTTTTATCGCCAGTACCTATTTTGTTTCCATACTCTTCATCTTTATAAGCTGCTATCCTCTTGGCAATATCTAATGGGTCAGGTCGCAACATAATAAAAAGGACAAGCCCCGCTAAAATAAAGGCAGTAGCTGATAATATGAACGGCCCTGCAAGTGACGGAACGCCAATAAGAACGGCAAATTCACCCATCATTCTACTAGGTTTGGACCTGCAACAGCGCCGAATGTTGTCATAACCATCGTGGTACTAATGGCAGTTGCCCGTTGTTTTTTGTTTGCCAAATCAGTCCCGGCATAACGTGCTTGTAAATTTGCCGCAGTCCCCGCTCCATAAATGAGAAGAGAAGCAAATAATAGAATAACACTATTTATCAAGCAGCAATGACAACTCCAATTGCACCGAGTCCCCCCACAATAAAGCCTGTCGATAAACCGATACGGCGTCCATACCGCTGAGAAAGTTTTCCTATAATTAACGCTGCACCAGCTGATCCTAAAGTTAATAAAGCTGCCGGCATACCCGTATAAGCATCAGTTTCAAGCATTTGTTGAGCCAAAAGAGCACCTACAGTAACTCCTGCTGCTAGACCAGCCCCTCCAAAGATTTGTGATAGACTTACAACGAATAACACTCGTCTAAATAATTTTCTTAGTTTTACTGGTGAATCTATATACATCTCAATTGGATCTTGTGCTTTATCAGGCACTTATCAACACCTTCTTCTATATAATTTGTTTTATCATGATGATTAAAAAGTAACCATTTTATCTCTCCATTTTGCAGCTTTTCAACAATTATCCATTAGTTGAGATAGGGAAAGAAGATGTTTCTTCTAGTAATCTCAATTTAAATCAAGTTCCACAAGCCAAAAGAATAGTTGAATTCTAATCGGAAAGAAAATATTTGTCAATGACTTACATCTTTCACCAACCATGCCGCGATAGTTTCTGTACACTACTTCACAACTTATATTCTACCGTACGATAAATCCAGGTCATTATTCTAAAATTAGTACGAAAAATGAGTAGTAACCAGCGAAGCACCACCCGCAAAAAGGATGGTGACGACATCAAGAGATAGAAGGCATGTTTAGGTAAGTGAAGATTCTCCCCGCCCAACATCTGATATATATAAAACACGAAAAAAGCTCAATATCTCAGCATTAAAAAAAGAGAAATTGAGCTTTTTAATTTGAAATTGCTTAAAATACATGCTGCATTTAACTGTAATGATGCAGTAGAATAGAAGCTTTTTCCTCTTCTATTTTTTACTCTAAATCTTGAATTAGTCAAAAGAGACGAGTGAAGCCGCTCGTCTCTTTTCTTTAATAATATTAATAATAGTTGGCAACAATCCCCCGAGGCTTCACTTCCAATCCCGCTTCATATAAGTGAGAGGTATCTCCTAATCCAAGACAGCGTGGAACCGCCCATTCTGGTGACCGCCGATCGAACAAAATCGTTGTTACGGAGCTAGGAGCAAGCCAAAATCCCGTCCATACTAATGATAGCGGTATTTGCAATAAATGTGCAATCCACGTGAGTCCAAATCCACCATGACAAAACACGGCAATCTTTTCATCACTCGGTTTGATGCAGCGATATTTTCCCTGTTCCCGCTCGTACCCGTGTGATGATAAAAATTTGTCGGATTGCTGTTTTATTTCCTCAAATTTCTCCTTGACCTTGACCCCTTTAAAATATGAAATCTCATTCCAAGTGCTATGGTGAGGAAAGGGTTCTTCACTTAAGACCGCTTCCCCTGGAATATTCCACGCCACCATTGAGCCCCAAGGTGAATCTTTCACTTGTATATCAGATATTTCCTTCATCCAACCTTGTACGATTGTTCAATCGTTCCGATTCGTTCAGCGGTGTAGTTCATCGTATCGATTGCGCGTCCCAAGGGAGATGAATAAATCCAGTCAAACCCAACTTTCGCCAATCGCTTTGACAGCGCATCGGCTTCAAGAGCGCCATCAGGCGTAATCGTATTATTTGCATAATCAGGATCCGCATGACGAATAATATATAATCTCATTGCTGGGAAACACCTTTTTCTAATTTTATTAAATACTTTCCTATCTTTGATGCATAGTCCAAAGCTGTATCTCGTATTTCTTTCGGCACTACACGAATGGCTTGCGCGACTTCATACGTAAAATCGTTCGTGTAATGAACCTCCCGAAGTGATTGCATGACCTTATCCCAGTTAATGGTTCCGTGATATGGGAGAAAATGCTGATCCTTATTTCCGTCATTATCTTGAATATGAGTTGCTTTTAATCGATGACCCAATAATTTAATCGATTTCTCTTGCTCGAAGGAACTCACATGACCATGACCTGTATCCCAGCAAGCGCCAACCAATGGGTGATTTAAACGATCAATCAATTCAACCAGTTCTGCGGGATCAGAACAATATTTTTTCGTTCCTTGCAAGCGACTGATCATATTTTCAAGGGCAATCCCTACCCCTGTTGCTTCCATCGTTGGAAACAAGTGCTGAAAAAATTCATAGTTATAGTTGGTCACTTCTTTGTGCGTTTCATGGCCTTCTTCTGAAATCATACTAGGATGAAAGACCACCCAAGAGACACCTAAAGTTTGGGCTGTTTTTAATGAGCGTTTTGCCAATTCAAGAAATGAGTCTACATTCAAGCCTGCCACCATGCTATTAAATGCTCTCCCATGCACAGGACCATGCATTTGCGTAAACCGAACCCCGTTTACATCTGCCGCTTGGCGAATCGTTTGCGCCCACTTCTCTTCTTCCGCCGATGACATCTTTTGAACATATTTTTGATGATCCCAATAGTTGAAATCGAGTCTTCGAAAACCTGCAGCTTTACATTTTTCTATAGCAGAACTAATTGGATACTCTGTTTCGAATACATTTAGCGACGTAGATAAATGCATCGTATTGCCTCCCATTATAAAATTCATTTTTGTAACACGGAGTCATGCTATTTTGTCATCAAAAAATCAGTACCATTGTTGTTCAAAACGTTTCACTTAAAGGCTCCCTACGAGGCAGATCATGACACCTGATTCTCGATGATTCAGCTTATTCTCTTTTTGATGATGTCTACTTCTTGAGGTAATCCGGATGAATCATCTAGCCTGGTGCCGAATCATTCATGAATGCCACCGTCTCCCTGAATCTATCAAATTGTCTATTGAATGCACTCATTGCGGGGGATCCTTCCAAATACGCGCATTTGCCCAATTCGCATGGTCGTTTTGTCTACCGTCATCAGCGTCTGTAACAATAAGCTTTAACTCGTTTGCCCCCGCAATATCGATATTCACTTCTTTTGCTGGATCCGTGCCACTAATAACCCCGCTATCATAAACGATTTGGCCATCTGTCCAAACTTGAAAGACGACTGAGCCTCTCTCATCTACTTCATCATCAATGCCGACATTTCCCGTGAATGTTGAGAAGTGACCACCTAAGTAAAAGGATATTTCTGAAAGCGCATGAACACCAAGACCTTTCTCGAACTCAACCCCATCAATCGTCATCGGATTGCCATCGATACTTTTATCCCGTTGTACCGGTGCCCAGTGATTTAACGCGTCTGTCCATTCCATATCACTTAAATAGGAGTCGGCAGTTGGTGGAGAGGGGACAACTCTTGTAATTGGGGCCGTGCTTATTTCCGCTTGCCTTCTTTTTTCTCCATAAATGAATGAAGCACTTTCATTCAATGTAACAAATCCAGGCTTAAATTCTTTAGGAGGTGTCACTAACCAATGAATATCAACTGAGTTTCCCGGTGAAATGGACCGAAAATGTGAGTCAGATACGGCCTCCACTGTCCATCCGTCAGGGACTTCTAAATTGAAATCGGCGTCTACTATTTCCTGAGAACCGTAATTATTAAAGTTTGAGATGAATAAATTTGATTCACCAGGATAGAAGTACTGTCCTTCAAATGAAAAGGTTGTTTCTGTTGGAATATCGATCTTGTAATACGCCTCAGGAATCCACTGTTTTCTTGAAAAGTCACGTCCATTAATTTCTACCCCATGATCGAAAACCTGTACGTACAAACCTTGACTTTCATCCCAATTTTGAGTTGGCCAAAAGGTTGTATAATAAGTCGATGCCGTGTTAACAACTGGAAAACCTTCTTCTTCAGACATATTCGTATGAGGTTTTCGCATATCCCGATGGGTATGACTTGAAAATAATATTGCCTGTGGGTAGCTAGAGAGCACCTCCTCTAACCTTTCGTCCCCCTCTCCATATGTATCTCTCAACGGTTGATGAAGGAACACAAAGATCGGTTTGTTATTGTTGCTGCGTTTTTGTAACGTATCTTTGAACCAATTCAATTGCTCATTACTAATGAAAGCGGCATCTTTCGTTGGTGAATCTACCGGTCCCCAGCTTTCAGAACCAAGGAAAATAAAAGAATACTCTTTTACTATTTTTTTCGTAATACACATAGTCTTCATTAATAAAGTCTGTAAACCTTTGAATGCTTACATCATTACCTTCTTCATGAAAAAACTCATGATTCCCTATCGACATAAACGTATTCATAGGTATAGGAGATTGGTCCAATAATTCGCGGAGAATTGAATATTCCTCAGGAAATCCAGTGTTTGTAATATCTCCGTTAATGACTAGGGCATCTGCTTCAGAGTCAACCTCGTACAAATCCTGAAGAGCTGCTAGTAATTTGTTATGAGAAAACGATGAATCTCTAATATGAGTGTCACTGATCGCACTGAAGGACATTTTTGGTTTAGTTTCCACATCCTCTTCTTTTTCAGCAAGTGAAACATCAACGAGAAAAAATAGACAAAAAGTGAACATGCAAAGAAACGCCAGCCTCTTTTTCATTTAACAATAAACCTCCGTATTATAAAATTGCCTTGAGGTATTCGTCTAAAATGTTTTTTTTAGTCTTCCTCTGCTTAAATAGTACTTTCATCACTCATGTTATTGTCTACTTTCATATTCTTTAATCGCTACGTCCACTTCCTGTTCAATTTCAGAAATGATTGTATTCACATCTCTTCCATCCTCAATCATTTGTACCGCTTTTGCACCAGCAATTCCCCTTAATTCAAGACGAATCTCATGTAAGATCGGTGATTCAGCCGCAGTGCTTTTAAAAACACCGGAAAAATCCATCTCACTAATGATCGGGTTCTCACTAGCGAAAGCAGTCTTAATCTCAGGATCTTTCATTACAGTAAAGAGACCTAACTCTCTTGTCATTCGTTCTTGAAATTCAGGTGATGCAAAGAAATCCATTACGCGAAACGCATCTGTAGGATTTTGCGAAACGGTTGTTAATACATGATAATGGGCATCGATAGCTCCGTACGTATTAGGAACTTGTTCAAACTGAGGATACTGAACCACTCCCCAGTTCAACTCTTCTGGTAGATAATTTATAATGTTCACGGCAGGTAACATCGCTAATGTTCCTTCAAAAAATTCCTGCTCTCCATAATCCATATTATTCAAATCGTTAATGTCTTCAGGCAAATTCCCTGGGATTTTCGCTATCGCATCCCACGTTTCCAAAGCTACTTTCAAATCGTCCTTCCTTGCAGAAACAATACTTTCATTCGTTTCAAAGTCGGCGAAGCTACCAAGACCAAACGGATTTAGCAGTCTTGCGAACATATGTGGATGCAACCCACGATAATTCGTTCCAGATTCCTCACGGGATACTACTGTCGCTAACTCTATCGTGTCATTCCACGTCATCCCATCCTTTGGGTATGGAACACCAAACAGATCAAAAATATCTTTATTATAGTATAAGGCTTCGAATTGCTGCGCGTATGGTAATCCATACAAGGCGCCATTAATCGTAGCTGAGTCAAGAGTCTCGGGTTCAAATCGTTCCAAGTCCGAACCTAACTCCTCGACATATGGATGGAGATCCTGCATTAGCTCCATCCCCATTAAAAGGGCGAAATCACCATTCCATGGGGCGATAATATCAGGAGTCTCCTGCGCAAGAATCATATCCTCTAAATCTCCTATTCCCCCTGGTACTCGCTCCAACGTAATATGCGGGTAAACCTTCGCCAACGGTTCCACATAATATTCTTGAAAACGTTCATCATCATTGAAAGGGCCACGAGACATAATTCGAATCGTTACTGGTTCCAGTTCTTCATCCTCAGAGTCAGGATCAGCAATAGTATCATTACTACTGTTTTCTGTACCTGAACACGCAGCTAGCCCTACCACTATGAGAGTCCAAAGCAGTAAAATAAACAATTTGTGTTTACGCACTAACTTTCAAACCTCCTTCTAAATCATTTTCAACTGCCATCCCAAAAAGAAGATGCTTTCTAACTACCTTTACTAAGGTTTTTATAAGGTTACAATGTTACACACCCAAAGGAAATATCAATTTGCAGAAGAAAATTATACATTTTGTGCATGAACACGAACTCTTATTCAACTTCTGGTAGCGGAATACGTTCTCTATATGTCGTAGGTGGTAACCCAAAATATTGTTTAAATGCCCGTGTAAAAGAGTACAAATCTGGATAGCCGAGAGATAAAGCAATTTCTGTCACTTTAAATGAAGTTTCCCTTAACATCCTTTCTCCCTTTTTCATTCGTAAGTTTTGTAAATATTGTTTCGGGCTCATTCCCTTGTATCTTCTAAAAAGCTTTGTAAATTGAGAACGTTCAATATGTCTCAAATGATGGACAACATCTTGAACAAGAATGCCTTCATCGAAATGCATATCCATATATTTTAAACCTTTATTTATGATCAATTCATGCTCATGATTGTAAGTGGAGCCTTGATTGTGTTTCATCAATTCCTGAAAAAGATTATATAGTTGTTGGACGATCAACAAATCATCAATTTGCTTCGGATGGTCAATCGATTCTGATATCCGCTCAAGAATACTCAACAACGACACATTCAAGACATGAGGTAAATGAGGCTGTTCGGAGGTAACCCCAAGACGATGCAACAATGCTTCCACTTGCCTCCCTTGAATAGATATCCACAAAAAGCGAAGTGTTTTTTTTGAGTTAGCAATATAGTAACGGTGAGGTAAATTGGGAAATATACAATACATATCCCATTTTTTTACGTGTTTCTTGCATTTCGGCTGCTGAAAGATCATTTCTCCTTCAAGAACAAAATGAATCGAGTAATGCTCGATAACTCGGGGGCCGACTGAATAATTAGGCTTGGCAATACTTCTCCCCGTTCTCATCAACCAAATCCCCCCCATTTTCTCTAGATCACTTGGGGTATGATAGAAAATTTTTACAAATTCTCTTTGTTTTTCTCTCATTCTATTATTTGTTAGCGGAGACTATTAGGTTTAACAATCCGATAACATACCTTCCCTTCTATACTAGATTTCCTTTCCGAAATACCTCATCATGATTAATTGAATCCGTTTTATTATAAAACCGTTTAGTACAAAACAGTTTTGCAGTCGTGAATCCCGGTTGACAACGAACAAACCGGACAGCGTCGGCGGAGATAAAGGAAGCACAAGGACGGAAGGAACTGATGCTGACTGATCGGCCAGAGACAAAAGAAGCTTGCTCGTTGCCGAACGCTTAGAGCTGGACGGGGCTTTGCTTGCATGGGAAATTATCCAATTTTTATACTTTTTTACTTATAAAAATCAATAGGAAGCGTAAGCCACCTGTTCGTAAGACTTCAGTCGCGTTTACAAATAGCATCTCCCCCTCATCTTCCTTTTCGTGAACGGAAAGTTTGAATTACGCTGATTTTTTTTACCAATATAAAACGAGCACAAAAAATAACCCCCTTATATCATGGGAAGATTCGAATTATGCTCGATTTAGCATCATGCTTTCCCCTACTCTATAAGAGAGCTTACTAAATATTCTATTTTACTCTATTATCGCCCATACAACCTTTGTTTCGAACGCCATCCTCCATATAGAAACGGGCATGAACTGGACAACGCAATATGTGCACCGGTCGTTCCTACGTTATGGCTGCTCAAATCGAAATTGAAATCATACGTTTAACCTTTCTAATTGATAGGCTTTCTTTATCGTTTCCAGCCCTTTTTCCGCAACCTCTAACGGCGTTTGATTTCCATAGCTCTCAATAAACAATTCAAGGGAAAGGTATCCGCTGTATCCTGACTGCCCTAAATATGCCGTCAGCTTTTCTGTCGGCAAAACCCCTTCTCCCGGGAAAACCCGATCGGCATCAGAAATTACTGCCCTCGGCGGTGCTGTCGGGTAATCATTCACATGAACAATGCCAATGTGTTTGCCATTCAAATACGATAACCCTTCAAGACTACTCCCGCCCGTATACATATGGAAGGGGTCGATTAATATTTTAATATCAGGAAATCCGCTCTCCATAGCAACAAAGAGCGCTTCGCTTAATGTCGAGAGTCGTTTCGCCCTCCCCCAAAATTCAAGATAAGGCTCAATCCCAATCTTCCGGGCCATCCTTGTCAGCTCAGAAAAATGGGAAGCCATCGCTGTTAACGAAACGTTCTCTACATTTCCGCTCGGTGGTGCAGCAACGGCCTGACAGCCTAACTCTGCCAGCATAGTCATCTCGCGTTCAGCTTGACGGAGTCCATCCCTCCGAACCTCTTCATCCTCGTCTGACCACTTAAAAAATGTAATCGCGTTAACAACACTAATCCCGCACTCGTCAACGAACGCTTTAAGCTCTTTAATAGAACCCCCATTTTCAAGATACGCTTCGATATCTTTAACCCATAGCTCGATCCCTTCGTATCCAGCCTCACTGGCAACGCGTATTTGTGCCATAGCATCCAAATGAAAGGGAAATAAAGTGGATGCATTCAAGGCCAACTTAAGATGAGACACAGCTTTCACTCCTTTACCTCGTCACTTCGACCGTTCTTTGTTGCTCGTTGCTTAACCGGGCTAGTTCAATTAAACGGATAGCCATTCGCGCTTCCTCAGGCTTGACCGCAAGTTCAGCCCTTCCTAAAATGCAATCTCTGACATTTTCGTAATATGATTGATACGAGCCAGCGAGCGTTTCCACTCGACCGACAACATGCAGCTCATTCATTGATGTATTCAGCGTTCCCCAGTTTTCCTCGGGCTCTCTTCCCCAGCCAGCTGAATGAGGTGTTAGCCCTTGTTTTAACATCTGTTCCTGGGGATCCTCGCCATATTTCGTATAGGATCCTTTCGTCCCATGGATGACATAACGTGGGCCTTGCTCACGGACGAGCATGGAAGATTTCAGTTGAATGATCAACCCGCTCGAATAGCCCAAGCTAACATGAAAGTAATCGTCGGTTTGAGCACCATGCCTCAGATTGCGAATTGATGCGTTTATTGAGTTTGGCATACCGAACAGACAAAGGACCTGATCGAGAAAATGGACGCCGAGATCATAAAGTACACCTGATCCAGTAGTATCCCCTTCTCTCCAGCTCTTTGGATTCGTATTCGGGTGGAAACGCTCCCATCGAAATTCTGCCTCCGTCGTTTGGCCAAGTATGTTGTCATTAAGCAATTGTCGGATAGTCAAAAAAATCTCCGTCCCAGCGGCGATTATGGAAAACGCTCAATACCCTGTCCGTTTGCTTTGCCAATTCAATCAATTCGTCTGCCTCATTCGAGCTCGTTGTAAAAGGCTTCTCAACAACGACATGCTTCCCTGCCGCTAATGCATCCTTGATGAATGTGTAATGATCAGTGCTCGGTGTTGTAATCACAATCAGGTCAATGTCCTCATCACGATACAATTTATGAACATCGTCAACCACTTCCACCCACGGATAACGCTCCTTAGAGTTCATACTGGATCGTTGTACGATCGTTTTCAGCTTCAGTCCAGGAATAGTTGTTATCACAGGAGCATGAAAGGTACTGCCCGCAAAGCCATAACCAATGAGCCCAACCTGTAGTTCCTTTTTCATGAACTCTTCCTTTCCTACAATATTCGGATACGAGCTTGCTTCGTTCCCGTCCTTTTTTTCGTTCAGTCTGTCCAGATTTTTTCGATTCGAGACGAAGACGACACAGCGGCTAATCCACTCTTAGCTGGAAGCCGCTAGTATCGCTTTTACTTACAAGTATTAAAAGCTAGCGAAAGTACTTGCTTAAATGCTCAGAGGCCTTTACTATCCCTTGTCTTTCTGCTTCGATAGAGCCCCAGAAACGGTGATCCTCAAGCTCGATGCTAACGACTCCTTCATAGCCGAGTCGTTCTAGTCGCACAGCAACCTTTCCCCAATCTACTTCTCCGTGACCTGGAATCGTATACCGCCATGATCCTTCGGAAAACCCGTACTTTTCGCCAAAGGTCGCGGGAATCACGCCGCATTCATATAGCTCATCGTGCAAAATTTCCGTGTCCTTTCCGTGACAATGATTGACCCTCTCGCCAAATTCAGAAAGCACCCGCAAATAATCGATTCCCAACCGGACTAGGTGTGACGGATCATAGGTCATGCCGAAATGCCGCGAAGGAATCGCTTCGAACATCGCCCTTAGCATTTCAGGTGTGCAACCAAGGGTCGGGTAGTAAGGCGCCGGCCCAGGCCAGCCTTCGATCGCAATGTATATACCTGTTTGTTCCGCGTGGCTAACGATATCGGGAAACGTTTCCTTCCAAATAGCAAAGTTTTCTTTTCTTGGCAGCGTGTGGTCTTCTGGGATCAGGCACATAAATAACACACGCCCGCCCAATTGCGAGATTTCTGTCATTTGCCCTTTTAAACGTTCCACCGCATCGGCTCGACGTTGCTCATCTGACTGATAAGCTGAGCCCCACTTTTGGCATCGACAGAGCCGATCCCAATGTTCGCACGTTCGCAGGCTGCTTTTACTTCTGGCGTCAGGCGTGGGACATCAATGATATCCAAACCTGCCTCTGCTGACCATGCCGCAACGTTTTCTATTCCTTCTGCACCGATCTTCGGTGGTATACGCATTCCGATCTTAAAGTTCATATCGTTCTCCTTCCATTTATCCATTAATAAGGCTTATATCCTGCGGCGTTATAAACCATTTCAGAAAATTTGACGACCTTCAAAGCAAATTCACCAGGCACCTTCACCTCATGTCGCCCAAGTACTGCATCGATAAAGCTTCTATCTTGATTAGTCGTTTGTTTTGGAAGCTCAGGAGTGATTGGCTTCTGCCCCGAACGATGCAATGTGATTTTTCCATTATCGTAAAAAAATCCCGCCTTTATCACCGCAAAACGCATACGTTTCATGCCAAATCGGGCTACAACCGACAAGGTTCAATCCAGCGACTGCCCCTTCCTCAAAACGTATTGAGGTAAACGTATCAATTTCCACCGGTGCCCCCTGATTAGAAAGCTGTGTTTTCACTTCTACCGGCGTTAGACCGGTTGTCCATAACAGCACATCGATAATATGGCTGCCCGAATCCATCAAGAATCCGCCACCTGATAATTTAGGATTTTGCCTCCATGCCCCAGACGGCCGTCCGTTCCACCAACTTTGATACAATGAAGCAGTGATTGAAGTAAGTGAACCAATTTCCCCGCTCGCAATCGCATCGTGAATATAGATGAACTCCGACTGAAAGTGGCGTTGATAGGATACTTGCATGATCTTCCCTGTCTTGTTAGCGGTTTCAATTAGCTGCTCTGCCTCTGTAGAAGAGCAGGTCATCGGCTTTTCTATTAGAACATGCAACCCGTGATTCATCACATCAGTTGCTTGCTGAAAATGCAACGTGTGCGGAGAGCAAATCACTACCGCATCTAACTCTCCTTGCTCAAGCATCTCCCGATAATCGGAGAACTGTTGCGCTTGCTCAAGGCCAAATTTCGTAACAAACCGCTCCCTCGCCTCCGGACTTACATCAGTAACCGCCTTAATTTCTGCCTCTTCAATTTCTGCTAGCTGGTTGGCATGAAGGTGTGCAATTCCCCCAGTACCGATAAAACCAATTTGAATGCGACTCATTTTTTTTCCTCCTCTATCCACTTCCGAATTCTGGATCGTTGCTGCTGTAAAAATGTTCCTTCGACTAAGTGTTCCGACCGGTCCTTCACTTCTACAAGCTGTCATCTAATAAGGATAAGAACTTTTGCGATATCGTCCCAATAACGTTTCTTCATTGGGAAATTGACACGCACCTCCTTTTATATCACAGACGCACACTAAATTAACTCAAGCCAAGATGCTGCGCCAATGAATCAACCACCTTCATTATATATTCATATAAAAAGGCAATTAGTATATAGAAGTTCGATTGTTTCAGACTATCTCCTGTTTAAATATTAAAAAATGTAGAAAAAAACTGTCGTTTAATCACTAATTTCAATTTTGAAAAACTCTAGCAAGAGGAACGATCGTTGTAAATCCTTTGTAATATCAATGTTGCGTGAATAAATATATGGAAAGGGATTCGAGGGTAACGGTTTTGCTTTTTTTGCGGAAAATTGCAAAAGAATCACGAGGAAATATAGGAATTTTTTTTGTGATGAAGATTTTTAATTGTTCTCAACAATGTTGTAAGCCTATGGCTAGTTTCTACAAATGTCCAAGGTCTTTACCACGAAAATTAAGTAAACAAGATTGATTACATCCTATGTTCTGGTTCAACGATAGCATTCCCTTGCTTAGAGTGGGCTTCGACCGTGATTTAAATACATCCTATGTTCTGGTTCAACCCTTTCCGTTTACCACTGCCGAAATTGCTTTAATTATTTAAATACATCCTATGTTCTGGTTCAACAAGCTTAAAAAAAGTAGATATGGTAGATTACGTACAATTTAAATACATCCTATGTTCTGGTTCAACGTTTAATTTCATCGATGTAAACAGTTTCTTTCTCATGATTTAAATACATCCTATGTTCTGGTTCAACCGAACGCAGAAGCATTAACTCCACTCATGGAAATCGATTTAAATACATCCTATGTTCTGGTTCAACCAGTATTTGATTTTTAATCGCGGCAGCTGTGGTATTTAAATACATCCTATGTTCTGGTTCAACGAAGTTTCGTACTGATATCCACTTTCAATGAATTCCATTTAAATACATCCTATGTTCTGGTTCAACCTTACCTCGACGACTGGCATTCTTACCGCGAGCCGTAATTTAAATACATCCTATGTTCTGGTTCAACGAACACGGTTTACAACATGGATTGTTTAGAAGGGAATTTAAATACATCCTATGTTCTGGTTCAACCCCAGTCAAAATAGGGTTTCTATTTATCACTTTAATTTAAAAAGCCTGTAGCTGCAAGCTTTTTGGCTTTATTTTCCCAACCGATGACGATTACATTGTAAATCGTTATGAAAAATGCTTGAGCCCAGTTTCAACAAGCATTACAGCATTTTTTTAAAGGGTTGGAGGTTGGGAAAATAACCATTGGAGTTTATATATTATTCCCTGTTAACAGAAGACTACGTGTCCATGTTGACTCAAATGAATACTCTGATTTCCTATAAATCATTTATTTAATACCCACCATAACAAGCAGGAGAGCAACAATCGCAATACCGTTCGAGCACCAGCTGAGGATTTCACTTTCATAAGTTATAAGCTGTATAAGAGATTTGCCAAGCAACATTTGTATTCTTCCATCCGGACTCATTGTTAATTAACTGTTTTAGCGATATTGCAAAAGCACCATCCTTACAAAAACATTGATTCCCCGTCTTCCTTAACTGGTGAGCCAAGCTCAATTTCTACAAATGCGTGTTCATTCATCATTGTGATAATGGAAACAAAATCTTCTTCTTTCTTTATAAGTGCTTCAAGCTCTTTTCTCAGTTTTAGAATATTCGATGGGGTGATTGTTCCTCGAAAGACTGAATTTTGATAATGTGTTAAATACTTTTTGCAAACCTTAAATACTTTATGGACACGATCGACGTTTACATCGTAAAATACAAATGCGTAATTAGCATTAATTTGTTTTGACATTATACCCTCTCCTTGTCATTAAAGGGGATAAAGGCTTGTCCCTCCATTACACATTTGATTAATTTATAGGCGTCTAGTTTAATCGCTGTTTGGTAAGTCACTTTTCTTTTTAGCTTTATATGCTGAAATACCTTATTTAGCCTCTCCTCGAACGATTGGATAAAAATCTTCTTTCCTGCTTCGCTCAATAAACAATAGTTAGAGTTTTATCGAAATGTTTACCTACTTGAAGTTTTCGATTATTAATGTTTTCAAAGATTGTCTTGTAAACAATTAGTGGTTTGAAAGCTTCGCACAGATCTAAACTCAACGAGAAACGTCCCTCAGAAGGCTCATGTAAATAACTAATCGACTGATTTAAATGGGTACGGTAAATTTGAGAAACTGTTTTTGCATATAGCAAGGAATTACCAAACGAAATCAGTGCATTCATTGGATTATCTGGAGGTCTTCGAACTCGTTTATTAAACAGAAACGTCTCTGGTAAAAAGTGTTGGAACGACTCATAAAACTTCCTCCATATTGTTCCCTCGATAAACAGTACTTGCTGTATCGTAATATTTTCCTTCCCCAATAAATTAGGGACTTCATTTCGAAGCCAATCAATTACCGGTTTCAGCTCTTTTTTCCCATGGTTATAGTAATGATACAAGACATAGTACATATTATCGGCAATTCCTTGAACGATCGCTTTGGCGATAGGAAGACGAATCGTTTGGAATGCCTCTGCCTGTTTTATCGTTACCCTTCCGCTAATCAACCCCTCTTTCGGGTAGAAGGTTCCTGAATATTGCTGATGGTAATTAAAAAAAGTGGACAACAATTCCTGCCTTAGATAAGAAATCGAACAACTTACTATTTAAACTAATTTCGTTCAAACAATAGATTTCCTTTACACCTTCCACTGGTATATATACATGCCCTTTCTCGCTTCTAAAAATGAGTGAGTGATCCTTCCGCTTTAACTCTCCCATATTCAATAAATATTTAACTGACTTCATTAACTTGTTCCCCTTTTACTAAATATAGCAATAGTCATAATAAGCGCATTTCTTACATTTCTTTTCATTTAAAACAGGCGCAATTTCATTTCCCTGTACATAGCATTCTATTTCCTTAAGGAGTTGCTGAAGCTCCTTTTCTTTTTCTGGCGTTAGTTCAATAAACAATGTTTTTCGATTTTGTTTCTTTTTTTCAACGAATTCTATCTTTCCCTTTCGTTCGATTCCTTTATCCTTCAATACTTTTAAATAGTAAAGTGTTTGCCAAGTGACAGCATCAATGTCAGAGTCAGACTTTTTTACTTCGACAAGATAATCGTCTGTTAGCTTGTCGATTTTCACACTTTCAATCGCTATTTCCTTCTTTTTTGCCTTTTCATTTTTTAACTCGTGCAGTATTTTACCAATGCGAACATCCTCACTGTTGTCCTCAAGATTGACCCGATTCGCAAATAGCCAGCATTGTCTTCTACAGTGAATATAATAATTCACCATTGTTCCAGTGATTTTCAAGCGAACAACCCCTCGCTTTGCTCTTTGTACGCTTCTTCATTAAAAACTTTTAACCCTGTAAACGAATCTGTCTCTAAAAATTGATCCCCTTCCTCCACAAAATAGAGCGTCCCAATCTTACAATCGTTGAAACGAGGTTCCTCGTAGACTGTAAAAATAAAATAGCTCATTTTTTCGGTAATAGCTGAAAGTCTGACCCTCCGTTCGGCAAATTCCATCGTTTTATCGTTGCTAAGCTGCTTGAATGTTTCCCATACCTCTTTGCCAAGTAATTTCTCACCGTTATCTAGTGTTAGTTCATAGTTAATAAATAATTGGAACTGTTCATTATCGTCAATCAAGGTCATATGTTTAGCTATTGATGGGAAGTGCAATTTCTTCACTCCCTTATAAAAGCCTTCAATATTTTCATCTGTTAGCTTTGCTCGCGTTTGTTTCAATTGTGAGAACACATTCTGGTAAAATCGCTCAAACTCTTTCATTTTCAAGTATTCGCGATAGTCGTTATGCCGTAAATCAAACTCAAGACGAAAATCCCCTTTATACACCCCAGATGCCTCACTCATATTAAAAAAAGTAGGCCCAGCAGTCTGTCCGTGAGCAGGAACGATTGATTCTTCCAAGAAATTGCTCCTCGCTATCAAGCGTTGAAATATCTTTAAATCCGATATCCATATCGATGTCGACGCCGGCTTCGATCACTTGGGTCGCGACAACGATCACGTCATCAATTTTAAATGAACCGTCTTCATGCTTGCCTAGTTGCCCTATTACTTTTTTTGCGATGATATGCATGATGGCTTCCAGTTAAAAGCGCAACCGGCACTTGATTGCCATAGGTCTCTTGAATAAGCTTATAAACATTTTCTGCATCCTTCCGTTTAATGCATTCAATTAAGTAACGCTTCTTTCCAAATTGTTCTCTCGTTTTTATGATCTGTTCGACTAAACGTTCATATGTTAATTTTTCACCATCAAGCAACTCAAAATTAAGCCTCACCCGTTCACGAAAAAGCGGGTTCTCGTAATAACGCTTTCCATTTGGAAGAAGCTCTACCGTTTTTTCATCAACGCTAAGAAGTCGATCTAACTTCGGTAAAGTCGCCGACATAATAATAAATTTCATATTAAATAAGCTCGCAAACCGTTTAAAAAAATTCAATGATTTCAATCCAACGTGCGTTTTTATAGCTTTGTATTTCATCAATGATTACAACACTGTTGCATAAATGAGCCAGTGCTAAATTTGATTCGCGCCCATTCCCAAATAAATAATTGAAAAAATTCACATGAGATGTAATCGTAATTGGGTATTGCAGCATTTGCCGATAAAGGACCTCCTCTTTATAGTCAAAAAAAGATACCCCTGTTTTCTCTCCGTTATCGACATGCTCAGCTTCCTTTTTTTTCATAGTTTTGTACGATCGGCGTCACAGAATTAATTACTGAGATTGGGTACTTTTCTTGGACTTCAGCGAAAATCCCATCCAGAACACCCTTCGTCTGTTCAACTAGTGAATTAAACGGAAAAATATAAAGGATTTTATTTAAATTTGAATCATTCTCCAATAGAGTTAATGCGAGATTGACAGACATATTTGTCTTTCCGCCGCCGGTTGGCGCTTCCAAATAAAACAAATTCTCGTGATGGTTATTTAAAAGCTCCGTTTCCGCCTCTAGAAACATTTCCGAGCGAAGCTTATTGATTGGGGTCTTTTTGAAGTGTTCAGGATCCTTTTTATACGAGGCAATCCCTTGGGCCACCTTCGTCCGATCATAAATCTGCCGTAATTCTGTTACATCCTCACTCTTTAAATAACGAAAGGCTGGCTTATTCCCGTACTTGTCATATGTATAAGTCGCATAAAAGTCTGAAGCAACCATTGCTGAATAAAGTAGTCGTGTTAACATGTAAAGGGGAAAGTTATTGTGTTCCTCTTTTTCAAGGGCATTTGGACCCGTGAAAGTGGTTAAATCAAAATTATGAAAGCTTTCAACATTAGCATAGTACCTCAGGTAAGTAGGTTTCTTCTCAATTTTCGTAACTAAATCCTCAAGCTTTCCTGCATAACCTTCGATTGAAAAATCCTCTAAATAGGAATGATGACGTGAAATGATGTAAGAAAAGACGTAAAGAAAATATTTTAGAAAGGCTGCTCGATCGGGATCACTTGTAACAGACTCAATCTCTTTTTCATAGAGTTCTAAATAAAGAAGCGAGGAAAGCAAAGAATGGTGAGTTGACATTTCTTCCTCTACGTTCACTCGTTTATTATCCATTTTCTCCCGTTGGAAAGCGGGATTCACTTTCCCGAGATCGTGAAGATAAATCGCCTGATAAAACCAGTTTTTGATTAAATATTGTTCCTCAGTAGTTAGTCTCTCTCCATCATAAGTTACCGCATGAATCGTACGTGTTATGGCGTTAGCCAAGCCGTTCTCCTCCATGAGTTGCTGAAAAAAAATTCCATCACTAGACTAGAATGCTCACCAACAGTTTCATCATCCCGCGCCCAATGTGAGCAAATAGAGGAACTTCCTTTGCTAGTAAAGCCTCGATCTTCATTCTCGTTTCCTCCCGCATGTAAAAATGAAGAAGGGGACTCTTTCCCCTTCTAGTAAAACGCTAGACAACGCTCTTCTGCCTGAAAAAAAAGGTCCCCTTATAAATTTGTTTAATCCGCCGATTCGTGTACATCCGCTCTTCAAAAAGATAACTATTTAATTTCGACTCAAGAGCGACTGGTAACTTTTCTTGATAATAATAGGGCTGAACTCCGCGAGTCATTTTGCCAAGCTCAACATCCTTTGGACAAAAAAAAGCGAATCAATTTGTTGCTCATCGCCCGTCAATTCACTAACCTCAATAGTCCTAACATCTGTAATTATTGCAGGATGATCATTTTTCCCTAAGTAAGGAAGGTAGACGGCACGTTTTTCGAGTAGTGTCCTTTCAAGTTCACGGTAGCTCCGACTACTGTCATCGAGTACATATATCGTCCAATGTGGCTTTTCAAGCCATTGTTCACGAACAATTAAATTATTGCCTGCTTCTTGACTCGCATAACCGACAGAGTTGTTAAAGTTCTGGATTTTCCGGCGAAAATGTCCACGTTCCCCGTGCGGGACAACAGCTATTTTTAAGTGCTTTAATGCTTGATAAAATTCTGGAAATTTATTTTCGTCATGATCTCCAAATTCCTGTATCTCACGGCTTTGCGTCTGATAACCAGAAAAACCAAGAACAGCACCAAATAAACCGAGCAGAGCAACTTTATGAATATGGCTATACGAAAAGTAAATATTCGCATTCACATCAGGCTTTTTGAAAAATGCAGTTTCACCAGATAGTTCTAAAACGACTGCTTTATTCATGCTCCCACAACCTTTAATCTAACGTTTCATTTGTGTAAATATTCTTTGCAACAGCCAAATCTCCCGCATTTTTTACGATTACTTTATACGGATTATAAAACAATTCTACTTGCTCAATCTGGCTAGCAACAGATTGTAAAAGCTCTGGCAACTTTCCAAAATCATAAACAGCTTTTTCTTTGTTTTTTGTAACACTTACAAAAGAGTCGAGCTGTGGTAAATAAACGTCTGCCCCCTCTTTAAACGTCACGAACAGAGCAAGCTCATTTTCGCAGCCCACTTTACTGTTCGTATTTAATGCTGTCGCCCCTTTTAATAAGCCTTCCCGGAGTTTCGTGTAAGCTTCAGCTGGATAACCTTCAAAGCCCTCGACAAGTGGAATATATTGGTCATAATGATTCGGATTAACACTGAAAGGGTAAACGTAATGGGCTTCATTGGCAACGACTTTTTTTTCCCTAAAGACGAAGCATCGGCATCAGCCTTAGTCGAATTTCGAAACGGTGATAAAATGTCTTGAACCTCAACTTCTGTATCCTCATATTTATTGAGACCTTGTCCAATTTGAACGATTCCTGTCAAGCCGATATTTTGCTTTTTGACAGCAAAGGTCGCTCCAAAATTAAGGACATCGACAGTTGATAGCAGATTTTTTTAAAACCTCTCTAGAAGAAGATTTATCGGTTACCTCGACGCCATACACCTCATGATAACGTTCGATTAAATCTTTCGGCTGTAGCTTTTCTTTATCGCTTCCCTTCTCAGGAAGAATGAAAGATTTATAGTAAAGGACAGCCTCTCCTTGATTAACCCAGTAGTTTTTCACACTATATTTTAAAGCCTTATCACTTCCAAAGATCGTCCCATCGCTAACCGTTTTCGGCCGCCCCGTAAAATCTGCGTTCCAATTAGACATATTTGCACTAATACCAGCGAGACCATACACTCTATTTTTCATGATCGTCATGATTTTCCACCTTCCTCATTCGTTTCTTTTTCTGATTTAAGAAAAATAGATTATTAGCCATCAATCCTGCCATGAGCATCCCTTTATTCATACCTTCAATTTTCGCATTAGTATCATAGCCCTGGATCATTGCAAAAGCATTATTAAAGGAAACATAATTTAAACGGATTGCGTGGCTATAAGCTTCATACAAATCATTAATTTTCTTTTGTAAAACGCGCGGATTTTTTTGCTTTGACAATCGGCTCTGTTAACCCATGTGATTTCATATGAGCTGCAGATTGAGCCAATAAATAATGGCTCAGTTGCCCTACTAAAAAGAAAAACTCCTGATCACTTTCACAGATGGCAAGCTCCTTCTTCGAAAGCTTTGAATGCAAACCCTCATAAATCTCTTTAATTTTATCGCCCAACTCAATTCCCTCCTTGTCCCCTACTTTTTTTTAGTAACGCTAATCTCAGATTAAAAGCATCAGCAACTTTTCCAAATGAAGTTCCTTTGACTGTTTGCAGTAGCTGATTTTCAATTAATCGCAAAGAGTATTTTTTTCAAGAAAGGATTAATTGTCTCTTCTGTATCCTTAACAAGAAAATCGAACAACGCCTGACGAGTCGCAACGTAAATGGAGACCATTTCCGTCGTAAATACACCCTCTTTTGCTTTCGGAGCTTCTGAATCTAACAAATTATTTGGCAAATAGTTGTTAAAAAACAGCCGACTCAGTTCCCTTCGCAGCGCTCCTTTACTTGTAATTGGCTCATAGGCTTTTGTTGTTCTTAAATCTTTTTCCTTCTTTTGAGTTTTAAGGATATTGCTAATATTCATGCTCCAGTTTTCATTTGGCTGATAGGGACATTTTCAAAATATTGGATGCCTCCATTTTTATCCAGACTTAAATAATAAGCTCCACTTGCGACATTGCTTTCTTTGTCAGTCGTTGTACCGAAGCCAAACACTTGATGAAAGGGCAGCGTTGTTTCTTTGAACTTTCCTTGCGCCTGAAGCCATTTGTATAGATCCTTTATGTACATCGCTTCCTCAACAGAAACTCTTGTAGGCGCTTTTGTCTTCATAGATTTTAATTCCTGGTACGGTTTCTTCGAGTTCATGCTGACATCATTTGCTGGTAGACCTACAATCTCTCCATCGATAATTTGATTAAAATCGTTAACATTGAATAATCGTGGAAGAATGTAAGCTTCATTTTCCATTTGATAGAGCAACTCGTCTTCATCAAAAAAATAACTTAATATAATTCGTCACTTTATTTTCCTCAGTAAGAAGGCGAACTTGTTCTATAATAGCCTCAAAGTGGCTCTCCCAGTAGCCTAATACCCGCTTCTGTTTTTCTCTTCTCTCATCTGAGTTTAAGTATTCAATCAATTCAAGATATTTCTCTTGAAAGAAATTCTCTCGATCTTGCTCTTGTATTAAGCGCTCAGCCTTCTTCTTTGCAGTAATAGGATACAGCTCATTAAGGCGCTCCTTTGATTTTGGAATACTACTTTCATAAAAAGTTCTGAGATGATTTTTCACTTCTTCGGTTGAAGGCTTCCCGTTCACTCCGAGCAAATAATCTTTCTTTGCAAAGATGGCTAAATAATTTGTGCTGTGAATTTTTTTTCCCACTTGAATCGACTGCTTTGTTCATCGAATCATTTAATAGACCGCTGTAAAAATCCCGAATTTTAAACCAGCGAGACAACGCTGTCTCGGGCGACGGCTCCGCATTCTTCTCTTTCCGAACAACGAGATAATCTTGAGCTTCTATCGATGTAAACGGCTTCTCTAAAGATAACTTTATGTATAGCCCTTCCTTTAACTCATAGTTGTCCATTACCAGTTCCGGGTGCTTTTTAACAATCTCCGCAAACTGCGACACTAAATCTTTGAGCATAGTCGACCTCCTTCCTTAGAGAAAATTGGCAAAACAGAAACCAGCACCTAGCGCCGACCTTTCTCACCAAGTCCAGCCCCAAGCACAGTATAAGCAAGCTTTTGCGAATCTTCATCACTATTCACGCTCAAACGTAGCTTATTTCCTAATAATCGAATCCCTTTATAAGCAATAGCCACCGGCTTCTCATTCGTAAACTCTAGCCGTTGGATAAAATTGGTTTGACCTAATTTTTCGCCACCTGTACCTATGTACTTTTTTTTCCGCATTGGCCTCAAGCGTTCAATCAAAACGTCTAAATCCCCGGTTTGCTGAAGCCATGGCTGATTATCGACAGTAACAATAAACGGAGTAAGCGTGTACAATTCCTGTACCACTCGTTTGCCGCTCGTTTTCTGCTCAATCGCAATTAATTGGAATACTGAGTCACTTATCTTTCTCAAACAAGCTTTAATCGACTCTGTAAACGCTTTCTCTAAACTGCGAATTCGAAAGACATAAACATTCCCAGCTTTGTACATTTTCGTTTTAAACTCGACCGGATAGAAACCCGAATAGCAGTATTGCTTCTGCTCTTTTTTAGCATGTTTCTCTTTAAGCCTTTCGTCCAACAGCATACAGCGATTAATATAAGCCCCTATCTTCTCTTGCACTTCCTGAAAAGCGATATCTCTTTTCAGCATACATGTAATCGTCAGTTCATAATAATTCATCCCTTCACCACCTTCTTTTTGCTTAATACAATCTTACTACATAAAGTGGTAGAAATGTGGGATTTTTCTTCGTTTATCGATAGTAAAAATGATTTAATGGAAGGAATAGTCATCTATTACAGGCATTGATTGACCAATTTAGTAGTTAAGGCCGAACAGTTATATTCGCTCTTCAAATAGTTATACGAAAATGGACCGATTCACATTATTTGATAGACTCTGTCCAAGTCTTTTGTACCTAGTAAAGGCTGCGTAAAGCTTCCAGTTTTGGTAGGAGTATGTCCTTGTTAAAGTAACAAGCTAGTCTCACATTTCAATGTTTATTTTCCCAACCTCCATTCCAACAGAAAAAGCTATAAAGCAATGCTGGCATTGGGATTGAGCACTGTTCATAGTGATTTTCATTTTTTTCGTTATCGGTTGAAAATAAGGACGAAAAGCTTGCAGCTACAGGATTTTTAGATTAAAGTAATAAGTAGAAACCTTTATATGGCTGGGGTTGAACCTAAACATAGGATGTATTTAAATTTTATAAAGGCGAAGAGATAACGGGTAAGGTTCATATGTTGAACCTAAACATAGGATGTATTTAAATTTCTGCTCTTTCTTCTTTTCAGCAGGACTTTTTTTTGTT